>CAMLKR010000006.1 GCA_946480565.1 uncultured Arenimonas sp.
GCGAACGCTACCTCAGCACCTTCCTGTTCGAAGGCGTGAACGAGGGCAGCGACGATGAGTGGCTGGCCTCGCTGTAAGCCGCCCGACGCCCGGACCGTACGCCAAGTGCTTGATCCGTAGGGCCGCCCCGACGCCGGGGCGGCCCTTTTGACTGTGCCGCGACGCCCCGAGCGGGTAGAATCCGCGTTCCCTCAGACGCCCGCCGCATGGCCCCACGCCATGCGCCGGCCTGCCCCACAGGAACGCTGCGACGATGAAGATCTTGGTCGGTTACAAGCGGGTGGTGGACTACAACGTCCGCATCCAGGTCAAGCCCGATGGTTCGGGCGTGGTCACCGAGGGCGTGAAGCTCTCGCCCAATCCCTTCGACGACATCGCGCTGGAAGAAGCCCTGCGCCTGCGCGACAAGGGCATCGCCACCGAAGTCATCGTCGCCACCATCGGCCCGGCCGACTGCCAGCCGCACCTGCGCAACGGCCTGGCCATGGGCGCCAACCGCGCCATCCACGTCGTCACCGACCAGGCCATCCAGCCGCTGACCGCCGCGCGCGCGATGCTGAAGCTGATCGAGAAGGAACAGCCGCAGCTGGTGCTGCTGGGCAAGCAGGCCATCGACGACGACGCCAACCAGACCGGCCAGATGCTGGCCACGCTCTGGGGCCGTCCGCAGGCCACCTTCGCGTCGAAGCTCGACGTGGCCGGCGACAAGGCCACGGTGACGCGCGAAGTCGACGCCGGCCTGGAGACGCTCGAAGTCGACCTGCCCGCCGTGGTCACCACCGACCTGCGCCTGAACGAGCCGCGCTTCATCAAGCTGCCCGACATCATGAAGGCCAAGTCCAAGCCGCTGGAGACCATCAACTTCGCCGACCTCGGCGTCGAATCCGGCGACCATCTCAAGACCAGCACCTACGCCCCGCCCGCCAAGCGCAGCAAGGGCGTGATGGTGAAGGACGTCGCCGAGCTGGTGTCGGCGCTCAAGGCCAAGGGCCTGGTGTAAGGAGATCATGACCATGAGCAAGATCCTGATCGTCGCCGAACACCTCGGCGGCAAGCTGAACGCCTCCACCGCGCGCTGCGTCAGCTGCGCGGCGGCCATCGGCGGCGAGATCCACGTCGCCGTGCTGGCCGACGCGCCGGACGCGATCGCCGCGGAGGCCGCGCAGATCGCCGGCGTCGCCAAGGTGATCACCGTCGCCAATGCCGCCAACGCCAATCCGATCGCCCAGGTGCTGGCGCCCCAGGTCGCGAAGCTCGCGGCTGGCTACAGCCACGTGCTCGGCCCGTCCACCACCTTCGGCAAGGACCTGATGCCCTGCGTCGCGGCCCTGCTGGGCGTGGCCCAGGTCAGCGACATCATGTCGGTGGAATCGAGCCACGTGTTCAAGCGGCCGATCTACGCCGGCAACGCCATCATCACGGTCGAGGCGCCGTCGGCGATGGCCGTGGTCGGCACCGTGCGCACGGCCTCGTGGCCGGCGGCGGGCAACGGCGGCAGCGCTTCGGTCGAGGCCGCGTCGGTCGACGCCGCCCTGCCCTCGCACACGCGCTTCGTCTCGCTGCAGCAGGGCAAGTCGGATCGTCCCGACCTGCAGAGCGCCGGCAAGGTGGTCAGCGGCGGCCGGGCCCTGGGTTCGGCCGATGCCTTCTCGATCATCTACTCGCTGGCCGACAAGATGGGCGCGGCCGTGGGCGCCTCGCGCGCGGCGGTGGACGCCGGTTACGTGCCGAACGAACTGCAGGTCGGCCAGACCGGCAAGATCATCGCGCCGGAACTGTACGTGGCCATCGGCATCTCGGGCGCCATCCAGCACCTGACCGGCATCAAGGACGCGGGCACCATCGTCGCGATCAACAAGGACGCCGAAGCGCCGATCTTCGAAATCGCCGATTTCGGCCTGGTCGGCGACCTGTTCACCCTGGTGCCGGAGCTCGAGAAGTCGCTGTGACCGCGGGCTCGCGCTGAAAACATCACGGGGCGGCCGCCGGGCCGCCCCGTTTTTCATGGCACCGGCGCCGGCTCCACTTCGCGCGCCAGGCGGTCGAAACCCTCGCGCGTGCCCTCGATGCGCTCGGCCAGGTCCTGGCCCTCCTCCAGCAGCGCCGCCTGTTCGGTGAAGCGCATGCGGGTGCCGGCGGGCGTGGGCTCGAACTCAACGGTGACCAGCGAGACCGAGCCGGTCAGGCCGTCGTTCTCCATCGAATAGCCGTAGACGATGCGCCGTTCGGGCACGATGTCGAAGTAGTGGAAGCGCACGGTGCAGACGCCGCCTTCCGGGAAACGCATCGTCACTTCCTCGGCGCCGCCGGGCCGGAAATCCTGGCTGTGCCGGCGTTCGAGCAGGCCGGGGTGGCAGTCGGTCCAGCGCTGCTTCTGCGCCAGGTCGGACCAGGCGCGGAACACGCGTGACGGCGCGGCGAGGAAATCGCGCTCGATGACGAAGCTGGCGTGGGTGGCGGCGTTCATCCGGCGGAGTCTCCTTCGGCAAGCATCTGGGCAAGGCGGTCGAACTGCGCGTTCAGGTGGCGCTTGCGCGCCTGCACCCAGGCCTCGACGTCGCGCAGGCCGTCAGCGCTGATCCGGTAGGTGTGCACGCGGCCGGACTTCTCCGACTCCACCAGGCCGGCGTTCTTCAGCACCTGCAGGTGCTTGACCACCGAGGGCAGGCCCAGCGCCAGCGGCCGGGCCAGTTCGCTGACCGAGGCCGGGCGCAGGGCCAGCTGGTCGATCATGGCGCGGCGGTTGGCGTCGGCCAGGGCGTGGAAACTGCGGTCGAGCCGGTCGGCGGCGGACAGGCGCGGCATCTCAGTGCTCCACGGCTTCGCGGTGCGCGGCCGGCAGGCGCGCGAGCAGCGGGAAGTTCTGCAGCCAGGGCCGGGCGTCCTCCAGCACGCGCCGTACCGAGGGCCGCTGCAGCAGCCGCTCGAAATACGCGGCCAGGGCTGGGAACCCCGGCGCGAACGGCCGCACCGCCGCCGCGTAGAACAGGGCGGGCATCGCCGCGCAGTCGGCCAGGCTGAACTGATCGCCGGCGAGCCAGGCGCGGCCGGCCAGTTGGCGCTCCAGCAGGCCATACGAGGTTTCCAGCTGGGCGGCCGCGGACGCGGCCGCACGCTCTGCCTGCCCGGCATCCCCGGAAAAGGTCGCGGCCACGGCGGCCTGCAGTGGCGTCATCACGTACAGGTCGCAGACCCGGTCCCAGAGCCGCACCTGCAGGCGTGCGTCGGGGTCCGCGGGCAGCAGGGGCGCCGGCCCCGGGAAGTGCTGGCCCAGGTATTCGATGATGATCGAGGTCTCCGGCAGCGTGCGCCCACCCGCGGAGTCCTCAAGCAGGGGCATCTTGCCCAGCGGCCAGCGCCGGCGATGGGCGTCGCGCTCCCCGGCGTCGGCCAGGTCCAGGTGGCGCAGCTGCACGGGGGCGCCGGTTTCATGGATGGCCACCAGGACCTTCTGGCAGCAGGAGGAAAGCGGGTGGTAGTGCAGAAGCAGGGACATCCGGCGGCCTCGCTCAATAGTTTCCGATTCGGGAAACTATAGGCCCAGGCCGCTGCCCCGGGCAAGTGCCCGGGGTTCTCAGGACTTTGGAGGCTTGACCCCGGCGGCGGGCACCGGTGCCGGCATCGCCGCCGGGTCGCCCGGCGCCAGGCCGGCCGCCTGCTCCGCGGCACGCACGCGTTCGGCGCTGGGCGGATGCGTGGACAGGTAGCTGACGGCGCCGAAATCCTTCTCGCCGTAATGGTCCGACAGCCGGCGCATCACCCGGGCGAAGTCGGCCGGCGAGCGGCCGCGCTGCTCCAGCAGGTCGAAGGCGAAGGCATCGGCCTCGCGTTCGTGGTCGCGCGAGAAGCCGCTTTCCAGCAGCAGCACCGGGATCGACACCGACAGCGAACCGGTGCCCGACAGGTCGCCGAACAGGAAACCCGCCACCACCACCACCGCCGAACTCTGCAGCGCCTGGCGCATGCCGTGCCGGTGTTCGTGGTGGCCGGCTTCGTGCGCCAGCACCGCCAGCAGTTCGTCCTCGTGTTCGCCGACCATCGCCACCAGCTGGTCGGTCACCACCACGTGGCCGTCCGGCAGCGCGAAGGCGTTCGGGCCCAGTCCGGGCGCGTCGCGGAAGCTCAGGCGGTAGTCGAGTTCGCGCGGCAGCCCGCGCGTGAGCTCCTGGAACCGGAACTGCAGGGCCGTACGCCGATCGGCCGGGAGCTTGCTGGGCCTGAGCTGCAGGTTGTCGATCAGCGACAGCGCCTGGTCGCTGATGGTGCGCTCCATCGCCCGCGGGATCACCGGCGCCAGCCGGTTCGCCATCCAGGGCAGGCCGACCTGGAAGAACAGGACCACGCCCAGCACCGTGGCGATGCCGGCGCCGATGGCGGCGCTGCGCCGGCGCTCGAGCCAGTCGGCCCAGGCCTCGATGCGGTTCGGCGTCGGCAGCCACTGGTCCAGCAGGGGCGAATCCGCCAGCTGCAGCTGGCCCTCGCCCGGCAGCTTGAGCACGCGCACGGTGCGGCCCAGGCGCGGGCTGAGCGTGACCTCGGCGACGGCGAACTCGATCGCCTCGCCCTCGCTGTCCACGCGCAGCACGCCGGCCGCAGGCTGGCTCAGCGTGGCCGGGCGGCCGCGGCTGCTGCGGCCGTCGTACCAGATGGCGTCGAGTGCGTTCAGATGCCGATGTCCACGTCCATGTCCAGCGCGTCCACCAGCTCGGCGCCGGTGGCGTCTTCCCGACGCTCGGTCTCGGCAATGAAGCTGTCCAGGTCGCCCTGCACCAGCACCGCGAAGTGCTGCGCACGGTAGCGGGCCAGGCGCACCATCGCCCAGGGCACCATCAGGCCCAGGGTCAGCACGATCAGCAGGCCGTTGCTGAAATAGATCCAGATCACGTCGCGCGCGCGCAGGGTGGATTCGAACCGGTGCGGACCGAACTGCGTGAACTTCCACATCAGGTTGACGTAGCGGGTACGCAGGAACACCGGCAACGCCAGGAAAGCCAGGTAGACCAGCATGAAGGGCACCATCACCGCCAGCATGAAGCTGTCGGACGGCTGGCCGTCCGGGCCCTTGCTTTCCAGGCCCATGGCGCCACCCAGCAGGGCGCCGCCGAAAAGGGCCACCACCATCAGGATGTAGCCGCCGAAGCCCAGGCCCAGGCAGATCGCGAAGGGCACGAAATAACTGCCCAGGTCCCCGCGGAAGGAGAATCGCTTGCCGCCGAAACGGTGGCCGGCGACCAGGTACTCGTGCTGGCCCATGCGCACCCAGGGCAGGGTCATGTACAGCGTGGGCAGCTGCAGCATGGGCTTGAACAGGAAGTTCACGTAGGCCTCGTAGACGCCGTCGACGAAGCGGAAACGCAGCCCGCGCCATGCCGAATAGCGCGCCCGGAAGCGCAGCGTGCGCTGGATCAGCCAGGGCAGCACCAGGAACACCGCCAGGATGAGCGGGATGTAGACCGCCCAGAGCTGGAAATGCGCGCACAGGCCCAGGCCGATCACCACCACGTAGGCGATCAGCCGGCCCTTGAGGATGGCGATCGGGTCGGCCAGGTATTCGAAGCTGGCGCCGCCGAAATGCGTGTTGCCGTAGAAATAGCGCTCGGTGCGCACCTTGGCCCAGGCCGAGTAGATGCCCAGGGTCAGCACCGACAGGACCAGGTTGACGAACCAGATGCCGAAGAACTCGCGGGCGGTGCCGGTGAACTCGAAACCGTGGCGCTGGGGCGGCGGCAGTGGCTGGAAGGACGGGAGCGGCGGCGGCAGGGGCGGTGGCTGGACGCCGGTCCCGGCGTCCATGGTGTCGTACGGCATGCAGTCCCCTGGTCTGGTCCGGCTCCCCGCCGGCCTGCCAATCTAACCGCAGCCCCGCGCCGAAGTGAAGCCGGGCCGGTTCAGTGGTCGACGACGCCCAGTTCGTCCAGCGCCGCCCGCATCGCCGCGCGCGCGCCCTCGCTCAGCGCCTCGTTGTCCAGCGCGAAGCGGATGGTGGCTTCGATCAGGCCCAGGTGGCTGCCGCAGTCGAAGCGGGTGCCTTCGAAGCGGAAGGCGTCGACCGTGCGCTCGCGGGCCAGCTGGGCGATGGCGTCGGTGAGCTGGATCTCGCCGCCCTTGCCCGGCGCGGTGTGTTCCAGCAGTTCGAAGATGCGCGGCTCCAGCACGTAGCGGCCGACCACGGCCAGGGTGCTGGGCGCCTCGTCGGGCGAAGGTTTTTCGACCAGGGCGCGGATGCGGCCGTGGCGCCCGGCGAAGGCCGGCGCATCGACGATGCCGTAGCTGCCGGTCTGGGCCCGCGGCACGTCCTCGACCGCCACGGCGCTGCCGCCGCTGCGCTGCGCGTGGTCGGCCATCTGCTTCAGGGCGCCGTCGCCGGCACGGTTCCAGATGAGGTCGTCGGGCAGCATGACCGCGAAGGGCTCGTCGCCCACCACCGGCCTGGCGCACAGCACGGCATGGCCCAGGCCCAGCGCCTCGGCCTGGGTGACGAACACCGCGCGCACGTGCGGCGGCAGCACGTTGCGCACCAGGGCCAGCTGCTCGTGCTTGCCGGCCTTCTCCAGCTTCTGCTCCAGCTCGTAGGCCTTGTCGAAATAATCGGCCACCGCATGCTTGTAGCGGTTGGTCACGAAGATGAGCGTGTCGCAGCCGGCCTCGATCGCTTCGTCCACCGCGTACTGGATCAGCGGCTTGTCGACGATCGGCATCATCTCCTTGGGCACGGTCTTGGTGGCCGGCAGGAAGCGGGTGCCGAGGCCGGCGACGGGAAAAACGGCCTTGCGGATGCGGGGGGTCATGCGGGCCCTTGATGGCTTCGGGACGGTGTCGATTCTAACCCTTCGACATGACAGCGTCAGGGCGCGGGCCGATCCGCCGACAGCGACGCCGCCAGCGCCTGCTCCAGCGCCGGCGCAAGCAGCGGCGCCAGGCCGCGCGCGTAGCTGGCGGTGAGATGGTGCTGATCGCGCCACACGACCTGGCCACCGATGATCGCGGGACAGGCGGCATCGCTGCACAGATGCGGGTTAAGGTCGGCGAACACGACACCCGGCGACGACGGCATCGCCATCAGGATCGTATCGGGCATGCCGAAGGCCTCGGCCACCGGCGTGTCGCAGGCGTCGCCCCGCTCCGGGCCGGCGGCCAGGCAGTCGGGCACATCCGTGCGCATCCACGGCGTGTCGGCGATCACCAGAACGCGCATGCCGGCGTCGCGCAGCGTGCGCCAGCGCGAGCGCAGTCCGTCGGCGAGCGCGCGCCGGCCCGCTTCGATGTCGCGGGCACCGTGGGCCTGGTGCCCGCGCGACTGGCTGGTGACTACCAGGGCCGGGCGCAGGTCGCGCAGGGCCGCGACCAGGTTGCGGTTCCATTCGGTGCAGGCGCGGTACTCGCGGCCTTCCAGCACGACCACCGCATCCGAAAAGGTGCAGGCGGACTTGGTGTAGCTGTAGAGCGCCCAGCCTTCGCGCTCGGCGTGGGCCTGCAGCAGCGGCAGCCACTGCGCGGCGTGGGAGTCGCCCACCAGGGCCACCCGGACCGGCGAGGCCGGATCGCCGTAGAGGCAGAAATCCGGCTGCACGGACTCATGGTCGGCATGGCAGTCGTCGCGGTAGAGGTCCGGATCGTCGCGGCCGGCGCGCTCGGCCAGCACGCCCAGGTTCTCGTAGCGCACCAGTCCCGCGGGCGCCGGGGCGCTCACCGCGCCCAGCCCGGCCAGACCTTGCAGCCGGTCCGCGAACGCGGGCGCCAGCGTGCGCGCATAGGTCGCAGTCAGGCCGCCATCGCTGCGATAGACGACCACGTTGCCGACGACCCCGGCGCAGCGGTCGACGGCGCAGAGCGCGTCGGTGAGGTCGAGCAGCGCGGCCCCGGGCAGGCGCACCGCGGCGTGCGCGGCCGGGTCGTCCGCGGACATTGCCTCCGCGCGCGCCACCCGGCACTCCTGCAGGCGCGCGGGATCGGTGCAGCCCGCGGCCACCGCCGGCACGCCGCGCACCAGGGCCACCGGCAGCCCGGCCGACGCCAGCGGGGCGGCGAAATCCCGAAGCCCGGACGCCAGAGCCGCGACCCGCTGCGGCTCGTCCTCGGCGCCTTCGACCGGAAGGTCGGGCGACTGGGCGACGAGCACCAGGCGAAACCCTCCGGTGAGCAGCGCCGACTGCAGCTTAGCCAGTCGACCGTCGCAGCCCAGGTCCGTCTCGTCCCGGGCGCCGGCACGTGCGGGTCTACCCAGTGCGCAGTCCAGGCTCGGCAGCAGGTGGATGCGCCAGCCGTTGCGCGAGGCCAGGGCCGCCAGGGCCGGCTGCCACTGCACCGCCTCGGCATCGCCGACCAGCGCGATGCGGACGGAAGCGTCCGCGGACCCGTATCGGCAGGCCCCGGCGGAGCCACCCGATGCCAGGCAGCCGTCGGAATACGGCGCCGGCAGGTCGCGGGCAGCGGCCTCCGGCGCGGGCGCCAGGGCCGCGCCGATGGCGTCGACCTCGCCCGCCAGGGCCGCGGCGCCGGGGTGCGGGGCGAAACCCGGGCCCTCGTCGACCCACCGTTCCCCGCGCCAGCCCGGACCGGCCAGGGCCGCGCCTACGGACAGCACCAGGCAGGCCGCCGCGAGGCCCGCCGCGGGCAGCCTCCGTCCCGGCCGCACCAGCGGCGCCCGGCCGCGGAACCGGTCCTCGACGGCGATCTTGCTGATATGCGCCAGCCCGATGGCCACCGCGATCACGACGAGGCCGTCCCCCCAGCCGGGCGCACGCCCGGTCACCGCCGCGTGCAGCACGATCACCGGCCAGTGCCAGAGATAGAGCGAGTAGGAAATGCCGCCGACGTACTGGAACAACGGCTGCTTCAGCAGGCCGTAGGCGCTGGGCCCACGTGCCGACCCGCCCGCCGCCAGCACCGCCATCGTGCCCAGCACCGGCCACAGCGCGGCCGCGCCGGGGAAAGGCGTGCCGGCGTCGAAAGTCCACATCGCGCCGGCGATGGCGGCCAGGCCGGCCCACCCCAGCAGGTCGCGGATGCCGGCCGCCGGCTCGCGCCAGCGCAGCAGCACCGCCAGCAGCCCACCCATGCCCAGCTCCCAGGCCCGGGTGAAGGTGGAAAAATAGGCCAGCGCCGGGCGCGTGCCCGTCAGCCAGACCGAATACGCCAGCGACACCAGCACGATGCCCAGGCCCATCACCAGGAAGACCCG
Organism: uncultured Arenimonas sp.; assembly: GCA_946480565.1. The sequence goes on from CAMLKR010000006.1 coordinate 9,182, forward strand.
GCGCGGGTGCCGGCGCGCGCCCGGCCAGCACAGGGCCAGCCCCAGCAGCAGGGGCCAGGTGATGTAGTACTGCTCCTCGATCGCCAGTGACCAGAAATGTGTCAACAGGCCGGGAGCGTCGGCCGACGCCAGGTAATCGACCGCGCGCGAGGCCAGCCACCAGTTCTGCACCTGCAGCGCACTGGCGATGATCTCGGCGGTGCCCGCGGCCTGCCGCGTCCGCGGCAGCCAGGCCAGCGCCAGCGCGGCCACCACCAGCACCAGGGTCGCCGCCGGCAGCAGGCGGCGGATGCGGCGGGCATAGAAGGCGCCGATGCCGATCCGGCCGTTCGCGACCGCCTCGTCGAACAGCCCGCCGGTGATCAGGTAACCCGAGACCACGAAGAACACGTCGACGCCGACGTAGCCGCCGGGCAGCGCGCCGGGCCACAGGTGGTAGGCCAGCACGGACAGCACGGCGATCGCGCGCAGGCCCTGGATTTCCGGCCGGAAGCCACGGTACGCGGCTCCGGGCGCGGCCTCGTGCGGCGACGGCGGCATCAATTCCCCTGGTGCACGGCCTCCCCAGGCCGGACGCCGATTGTAGCCGCTGGTTGCGCGACCGGCAGCCCGGTCGCTCCGCTCAGGCGGCGACCAGCGGACAGCCGGTCTTGGCGCGGATTTCGTCGGCGCCTACACCGGGCGCGGTTTCCACCAGCACCAGGCCCTTGGGCGTGACGTCCATCACCGCCAGCTCGGTGATGATGCGGTTCACCACGCCCACGCCGGTCAGCGGCAGCGTGCACTTGGGCAGGATCTTCGGTTCGCCGGTCTTGGTGGTGTGCTCCATCAGCACCACCACGCGGCGCACGCCGGCCACCAGGTCCATCGCGCCGCCCATGCCCTTGACCATCTTGCCGGGCACCATCCAGTTCGCCAGGTCGCCCTGGTCGGTGACTTCCATCGCGCCCAGGATGGCCAGGTCGATGTGGCCGCCGCGGATCATCGCGAAGGAATCGTGGCTGCCGAAATAGCTGGCGCCGGCGCGCGCGGTGACGGTCTGTTTGCCGGCGTTGATCAGGTCGGCATCCACTTCGTCCTCGGTCGGGAAGGGGCCGATGCCGAGCAGGCCGTTTTCGGATTGCAGCCAGACGTCCATGCCCTCGGGGATGTGGTTGGCGACCAGGGTCGGCAGGCCGATGCCCAGGTTCACGTAGGCGCCGTCGGTGAGCTCCTGCGCGGCACGCTGCGCCATTTCATCGCGGGACCAGGCCATTATTTCGCTCCTCGCACGGTGCGCTGCTCGATGCGCTTCTCGGGGTTCGGGTTGTGCACGATGCGGTCGACGTAGATGCCCGGCAGGTGCACGTGGTCGGGGTCGATGCTGCCGACCTCGACGACCTGCTCCACTTCCGCCACGCAGACCTTGCCGGCCATCGCGCAGGCCGGGTTGAAGTTGCGCGCGGTGCGGCGGAACACCAGGTTGCCGGCGGTGTCGGCCTTCCAGGCCTTCACCAGCGAGACGTCGGCCTTCAGCGCGGTTTCCAGCACGTACCAGTGGCCGTCGGGGAACTGCCGGGTCTCCTTGCCGTCGGCGACGATGGTGCCGTAGCCGGTGCGGGTGAAGAAGGCAGGGATGCCGGCGCCGCCGGCGCGCAGGCGCTCGGCCAGGGTGCCCTGCGGGTTGAACTCCAGCTGCAGTTCGCCGGCCAGGTACTGGCGCTCGAATTCCTTGTTCTCGCCCACGTAGGACGAAATCATCTTGCTGATCTGGCGCGTCGCCAGCAGCTGCCCCAGGCCGAAGCCGTCGACGCCGGCGTTGTTGGAGATGACCGTAAGGCCCTTGACGCCGGAGTCGCGCAGGGCGGCGATCAGGGCCTCGGGGATGCCGCACAGGCCGAAACCGCCGACGGCGAGGGTCTGGCCGTCCCGGACGACGTCGCGCAGGGCCGAGGCCGCGTCGGGCCGGAGCTTGGAAGAGGGCCGGGGCGTCGAGACTGGCGTCGTCATGCGGGATTTCCTGTTCGGGCGTGGCAGGAGCGCGATTCTAACGCGGCCCCGCCCGACTTCGGTTGGTCAAAAGGACAGTTGAACCCGGGGCGGGAGTGTGCGTGCCGGAGGGAATCAGGGGACTCCGGCATCGCCCGCCCGCTCCGGCCCCGAGTCCCGCCGGACAAGTGCAAGCAGCTTCCTGCGCACGACCCCCATGGAGGGGTACTCAATGAGGTAGTACGAAACGGCGGAAATCGCGACGAAGGAGAGGACCACCATCGAGGCCCGGACGAAATCGCTGTGGAACCACAGGCCAAGCGTAAGACGGTCCAACAACGGCTGGTTCTCGGCGAATATGTTGATCAACAGGTAGTGCCAGATGTACAGGCTGTAGGACACGAGGCCGACGAACGCTACGGGCTTGAACGGCAGCGGATACCGGTTCACGACATTGACCAGGGACGGTGTCATGAGGCTGGTGAAAAAGATCAGGGCAAGCAGGGTCGCGCCGAAGCTCGACTCCATGCCGCGCACGAGGCCGAATCCGAACAGTCCAATCAACCCCAGGACGACCACCCCATCCACCTGGGGAATGCCGCGGTGAGCGAAGGCAGCACCCACGAGGAACAGCCACAGGACGCCAATGAAGGGCGCCAGCGCCGCCCCGCTGCTGGTTCCCCAGCCGATGAGCAGGGTCGCGACGACCAGCATGACGGTCATTCCCATCCATCGCGCCGCAAGCATGAGCAGCGGAACACTCAGGTAGTAGAACATCTCGTGGGTGAGCGTCCACAGCACGGGATTGAGATCCCGCGTTATCGACGGATTCAGGCTCTGGGTGAAAAGGAGATGCCTGACCACCGAACTGGATTCGATCACCGGCTGGAAAGAAGAGGCGATGTGCGGCAGCAGGAAAACCACGAACGCGATGTTGACGTAGTAAAGCGGCACGATGCGGGTGAAACGATGCACCAGGTACGTCGCCAGGTTGCGCGGACTGTCGATCGCGCGTTTGGCGCTGACCCAGATGAGGAACCCGCTGAGCAGGAAGAACAGGTTGACGCCGAAGGTCCCCAGGAAGCCCTTGTGTGCGCTGACCCAATCTGACCGTATCAGGCCACCATGGTCGGCATGGGCGAACAGCACCGCCAATGCCGCCACCCCCCTGAGGAAGTCCACTCCTATCGGTGATATCACCATGGCGGGCGCACCGAATTTTTCGAGGTTTTTCATCATTTGTTCCAGCAAGGGAGCCTGAGCGTGACCGGGCGAGATTCCGGCGGCCGCGACCGGCGCCTCGGACGGGCGACGCCACTCGGGACGCCGGCAAGGCCGCCGATTCTAAGGGCAGACGCAGCCCGCTGCCGGGGGACTGCTTCGTCGAGGGGCTCCGCTGAACGGATGAAGGGTCCCGACCAGGCCGCGCCTCGGGCCACGGATCCCGGTCACCGCCGGTTCCCTGGGACCGATCAACAGGTACAATTCACCCTGCGATCACAGGCCTCCCCCGCGCGGGCACGGGCCCGGTCCAGATGCAGATGTGGGCGCCGGGTTGGGGGAATTTCCCGCAGGTCGCGACCCGGGCTCTGACCACCTGCACCACACCACCCTTCCCCCTGCACGGAGCGTCAACCAATGGCTGCTGCCCTGAGACATTCCCGAACCGCGACGATGGGCCTGGTCTGCTGCCTGCTCCTGGCCGGCTGCAAGCCTCCCCAGGAGAGCGGGCAGACCGAGCGGCAGCAGGTGTTTCCCGACCCCGCGGCCGTGACTCCGGCGGTGCCCGTGGATGTTCCAGGCGCCCTGGCCCTTCGGGACGGCGCGGTCGGGCTCGTCGAGGCAGACGCCTTGGGTGCGGTTCCCGCGGCGGGTCGGTGCGCGCTGGACAGCGTGAATGGTCAGGAATCGGACGGGATCGAGCTTTCCCGCACCGTCTCCGCCCACTTCAGCGGCTGGATTGCAAGCGCGGCCCCCCGGCCGGCTTTTGCCTTGATGCTTGAGGGCGAAACCATCTTTGCCATCTCCGCCGCGGCGATGGCGGACCGACCCGACGTGGCAGAGGCGATCGGGCTGCGCGAGGGGCATGTGTCGGACTACGAGGCCGTGGCCGACCTGCGCGGCCTCCCGACCGGAACGTATGCGGTCCACCTGCTCCTGGACGATGGCGGAACCCTCGCGAAGTGCGCATTGAACCGCAAGGTGACGCTGCGATGACGGCGGCGGGCAGCCGCGCACCGGCCGCCGTGGCGGCCGTGCACAGCGCGACCCGGGCGGACTGAGATGCCGCTGTTCGGGAAAAAGAGTCCGCGGAACGTGGGCTGGAACGTGACGTCCCTCTCGCCCGACATGGCCAGCGTCCGCTACCGGGCGGTGCTGCCGATGCTCGCGCTCGGGAAGCAGGGCTACTCGGGGACGGCGCTGACCGGCGCCACGGACCGGGAACTCGACGCCTTCGACAGCTTCGTCATCGTCAAGAACTTCTCGGTCGAGAGCTACCGCTACGCCCAGCGCATGGAACGTCGCGGCGTCCCGGTGGTCCTGGACCTCTGCGACAACATCTTCATCGAAGCCTACGGCAAGAAGGGCAAGACCCGCGTGGCGGACATGTTCCTGGCGATGGCGGACCATGCCAGCGCCATCGTCGCCACCACCGAGCCCCTGGCCGACGTCATCCGCCAGCACGTGGACGCCAGCCTCCCGGTGCGGGTCATCCCCGACGGCATCGAGACCCGCCAGACCATCGAGGCGGGACGCGAACTGCTGCAGGCCGGGCTGGACGGCAAGCCCGCGACCGGCTCCGTCGAAGCCAGGGTCACGTTCCGCGAATTGCTGGAGCCACGGAACCTGCGCCGCCCCCGGAGCCTTCCCGGCCTGCTGAAGGCATGGCTGCGCAGCAGCCATCCCCTGGTCTGGGCCTGGCTCAAGCGCCTGCGCCACGGGCGACCCGCCGAGGCGGCAGCGGAAGTCGCCGCGCCGGCAAGGGTCGAGGCGCCGGCCCCCGAATCGCTGGATGCCGGGGCCGATCCCTCGGCCCTGACCATCCTCTGGTTCGGCAACCACGGCGCCCCGCACGCCCGCTTCGGGATGCTCGACCTGCTGGAAATCCGCGATGCCCTGGAGCAGATCGCAAGGGAGCTTCCCGTACAGCTGGTGGTGGTCAGCAACAGCCGCGAGAAGTTCGACAAGCACATCCAGCCGCTCGCGATCCCGACGGTGTACGTCCCCTGGTCCAGCGAAGCGGTCGCGCACTGGCTGGACAAGGCCCGGGTGGTCGTGGTGCCCAATACCCGCGACCCCTTCAGCATCTGCAAGTCGGCCAACCGCACCGTGCATGCGCTTACGCATGGCGTCCCGGTGGTGGCGACCTCGACCCCGGGCCTGGCGGCCCTGGCGCCCAGCATCGTGCTCGACGACTTCCTGGGCGGCCTGCGCCGCTACCTGACCGATCCGGAGTCCGCCCGCCGGGACGTCGCGCTGGGCCGGGAACTGATCGAGCAGAACTACGGGCCCGACCAGATCGGCGCCGCCTGGCGCCGCGTCATCGAAGACGCCGCCACCAGGGCCCGGACCCATCCCCGGCCCCGGAAACCGGCACAACTGGCGGTCGTCCTGCACCTGATCCAGGACCTCGACCTGGCGCTTCCGGTCATGCTGGCCGCCAAGGCCCGCGGCCTCGAAGTGCACGCCTGGGCCAGCCTTGCCCTGCTCAAGAAATCTCCGCGGGTCGTCCCGTCCTTGCGGCGGAACGGGATCGAACTGGTGGCGCTGCCGGACGATGTCGTCACCGATCCGCCGGAGTTCAACCCCGGCTTGAAGGCGGTGCTGACCGTAGCCGAGACCAATCTCAACCCGCACAAATTCCCGCGCGCCATCACCGAACTGGCGCGGAAGGCCGGCGTTTTCACCGCGACGATGCAGCATGGCCTGGAGAACGTCGGCCTGACCTACAGCGATGACGTGCACTCCATCCGGCAGATCGATTTCGCCGCGGACCGCATTTATCTCTGGGGACCCAAGTCCACGCTCCATCCCGGCATCAGCGGCGCCACCCGCCGCAAGTGCGTCCCGGTCGGCTGCGCCAAGCCGGTGAAGGAACCGACGGCGAAACTGAACGGGCTGCTGCCGAAGAACAACGGCGTGATCGGCGTCTTCGAGAACCTGCACTGGCACCGCTACTCGGACGAATACCGCCAGTTCTTCCTCGAGGGCGTCACGGTACTGGCCGAGCAGTTCCCGAAGGTGGTGTTCCTGGTCAAACCCCACCATGCCGGACTCTGGCTCACGTCCCGGTTCAAGGGCGAAAAACCCGCCGCGAAGAACCTGGTCATCGCGGACCCGAAGGACCTGGCGTGGGAGGCCTATACCGCCGGCAGCCTGATGGGGCACATGAAGGCCGTCATCACCACGCCCTCCACCGTGGCCCTGGACGCCGCGCGACGCGGGCTGCCCGTGGCGCTGGTCGCGCGGGACATGGACCTGCAGAACTACTCACCCCTCACCATGATCCGGTGCGTCGAGGACTGGGCGAGCTTCGTCCGCGCCTCGCTTGACCCGGACGCAAGCCCGTCCCACGCTTCCCTGTCCGAAGAGTACGTCGGCAGGGTGATACTGCCCGGGAATGCGGCACGTCGGATCATCAAGGACCTCTTTGGTCCCGAGCCCCCCCAGGAAACGACAACGCAATGACCCAGAAAATCCTCATCACCGGTGGCGCCGGTTTCATCGGCACCCGACTGGTCAAATCGCTGCTGCAGGAAGATCCCACGCGGGCGATCTGGATCCTCGACAACCTGCACCCGCAGGTCCACGGCCCCGACGCCCGGCCGCCCGCCTTCCCGCCCGGTGTCACCTTCATGCACGGCGATGTCGCCGACGCCGGCGCGGTGGAAGCCGCGGTGGCCGCGGCCCGGCCGGACCTGGTTTACCACCTCGCCGCGGAAACCGGCACCGGCCAGTCCTATGACGAGCCCACCCGCTACTGCGCCGCCAACGTGCTGGGCACGACCCATCTGGTGGAAGCGCTCCGGAAGCACCCGGGCACGCGGCGCGTGGTGCTGGCGGCGTCCCGCGCCGTGTATGGCGAGGGCGGCTACGTCGACGCCGACGGACGGGAGTTCGTCGGGTTGCCGCGCCAGCCCGAGGCGATGTCGGCCGGCCGGTTCGGCGTCGAGCTCCCAGCGGGCGCCAATGGCGGCGCGTCGCCGGTTCCCAGCCATGCGGGGCTGCCGCCTGCGCCGGCTTCGGTTTACGCCTCGACCAAGCTGATGCAGGAGTACCTGCTGACGCAGGCGGGCGACGGTGCTCCGTGGGACGTCACCATCCTGCGGTTCCAGAATGTCTACGGCCCTGGCCAGTCGCTGCGCAACCCCTACACCGGCGTGCTTTCCATCTTCGCGCGCCAGCTGCTTTCCGGCGGCAAGCTCGCCATCTTCGAAGACGGCGAGATCGCCCGCGACTTCGTCTTCGTCGACGACGTGGTCTCGGCCCTCGTCCGGGCCAACCAGAGCCCGGTACCCCACGGGACCATCCTCGACATCGGCAGCGGAGAGGCCGTGACCATCCTGGAGATGGCGCGGATGCTGATGCGGTCGCTCGGCGTTCCGGACGATTCCTTCGCGATAACCGGCGACTACCGGATCGGCGACATCCGCCACGCCTGTGCGGACATCCGGGCGGCCAAGCGACTGCTGGGCTGGCAGCCGATGGTGGACATCCGCAGCGGCGTCCAGCAGCTGGCCGACTGGGCCCGCGTCGAATTCAAGAACACCTGAGTGAGGTTGACATGTCCAAAGAACCCGCAATCCGCGTTTTTGTTGGCGTAGACCGCTCCCAGCTGCTCGCCGTCTCCGTCCTCGAGTACTCGATCAAGCGCCACACCACCGCCGAGGTGGAAGTGGTGCCCATGCTCGACCTGCCGGTGCCGGTCCCGGTCGATCCGCGCAACAGCCAGCGCACCGGCTTTTCGTTCAGCCGGTTCTGCATTCCGAAGCTCGCGGGCTACCAGGGCCGCGCGATCTACATGGACGCCGACATGATGGTGTTCAAGGACATCCGCGAGCTCTGGAACCTGCCGTTCAACGGCGCCAAGATAATCATCCAGAAGGAGGTCAAGTTCCAGGACGAGACCACCCAGAAGTTCGGCGCGCCGAAGACCCGCAAGAAGCAGTGCGCGGTGATGCTGCTCGACTGCGACCGCCTGGACTGGAAGATCGAGGAGATCATCGCGGGAATGGACCAGGGTCGGTACGACTACGACCAGCTGATGTCCGAGCTGTGCATCCTCGACGAGGAGCACGTCCAGTACGGCGTTCCCTTCGAATGGAACAGCATGGAACACTGGGACAAGGAGACGCGCCTGCTGCACTACACCGACGTCGCGACCCAGCCCTGGACCAACTGCTTCAACAAGAACGGCCACCATTGGTTCAACGAAGTGCGCCGAATGCTCTCGGAAGGAAAGCTCACCTGGGCGCAGATCGAGAAGGAAATCGAACTCGGCTACTTCCGGCCGTCCCTGATCAAGGACCTGAAGTACCGGCACCTCATCCCCGGGTTCCTGCACGCCTGGTGGGACAAGCGCAATGATGCGGCCGACAAGGCCTCCGGCTACATCCCGCACAAGGCCGTTTACGAGGCCAAGCGCATCCGCAACAAGGCGATCAAGGCGTACGAGGCCAAGCTGGCGGCGGATGCCGCCGCGAAGGCAAAAGCCCAGCCATGAGCACCCCCCACGCAGGAACGGATGGCGAGCGCCCCTTCAACTTGCTGGCTGACGGCAACCACGGCGCGACCAACGTCCTCATCTTCACCGAGCACGTCAACGCCACCTACGTGATCAGCTTCGACATCCCCTTGCGGAACATGCATGCGCGGGGGGAGGTCAACTTCGCGGTGGTCGACAACAAGAACGTCATCATCTCCGAGCGTCTGGTTGCCGAGGGCGGAACCCATTATTGGGAAATCTGGTGCGAGAGGTTCAAGCCCGACCTGGTGGTGATGACGCGCTACGCGCTGCCGTTCCCTGCCGAGATCATCGCCTTCTTCAGGGAGCGCGGCATCCCGGTCGTCTATCACATTGACGACAACCTGATGGAGCTCCCCCCCTCGCTGGGGATGGACGTCCTGAAGCGGCAAGGAAGCCAGGCGGTGGTCGATGCGCGGGTCCACCTGCTGTCCAACTCCGATCTCATCTATGCCTCCACCGCGCACCTCGCACAGCTCCTGGAAAAGATGTTTCCGGGAAAACCCGTGGTGCATGGCATCTACGCGAGCTACGTCGACGGCCTGCTGAAAGAACGTGCTGGGCGCGAGCACGCGGTGATCGGCTACATGGGGTCGCGTGGCCATCAGGAGGATCTTGCGCTGGCCGTCCCCGCGCTCGAAAGGCTCCTCGACGAGCGCCCCACCCTCCACTTCGAACTATACGGAACCATCAGGATGCCGGAATCGCTGCAGCGTTTCGGCACCCGCGCCCGGTCGATCGACGTGACGGCGAGCTATCGCGACTTCCTGGAGAACCTTTCGGGGATGGGATGGGACATCGGGCTCGCACCCCTGGTTAACGAGCCCTTCAATCTGTGCAAGGCTCCCACCAAGTTCATCGAATACACGTCGTGCGGCATTCCGGTGGTGGCTTCGGACATCCCCGTCTACGCTGGCGCGATTCCTGAGGGCGCGGGCGTCCTCGTGAAGGACGACTGGTACTCCGCGCTTTCCCGCATGCTCGACGACCCCGGCTTGCGCAGCCGATCACTCCTGGCGGCCCGCGCCCATTGCGCCGACACCTACGCGGTGGCGAGGCTCGAGTCGCAGTTGGCGCAGGTTCTTGACCAGGCGCTCTCAAAAGGCTGAGCTCGCCGCAGCATACGCGCGCTCAGCCGGCCGGGAACCGGCCCATCATCAGCGAAGACCATGAAGATACTCAGTGAAATAGTCCGAGAGGCTCGACGCACCACCCGGCGCCTGTCGAGGGGGCGATCGGCTTCGCGGATCAGGGCGATCGGTCCGGACGGTTCCGCGCGCATCCTTTTCGTCGCGAATGCCATCATCCCGACCCTTCAGCTGAGTTTCCTGAAGCCGCTCAAGGAAAAAATCGACAGCGGCCTCATCCAAGTCGCCTACCTGACAGAGGCGGAACTCAACCGGACCTTCGGCCACTACGATCGCAGCGATGAGTCGCGCGGGTGGATTACCGAGAAGATCAAGGCCTTCAACCCGTCCATCGTGGTGTTCTGCCGCTACAGCGGCCCGAACGTCGCACATATCCTGGACACGGCGCACGCGATGAAGGTGCCCACGCTGTTTCACATCGACGACGACCTGCTGGGCGTCCCGCTCGAGATCGGCGAAAAGAAGCACGCGATGCACAACGAGCCCATGCGGCTCTGGACGATCCGCCACCTGCTCAACGAGGCGGATCTCGTCTACTGCTCCACGACCGCGCTGGCGAAGCGGCTGAAACAGCATGGCGCCCGCGCACGCATCAGGCCCGGAAAGATCTACTGCTCAGGCGACGTGCTGGTTCCGGCCAAGCAGAGGCCAGCCACGAAGGTGGGATACATGGGGTTCGATCATGCGCATGACCTGGAGATGATCCTCCCGGCGCTCGTCAGATACCTCGATGAGAATCCGGGCATCAACTTCGAGCTTTTCGGTTCCATCCCGAAACCGGCCGCCCTGGAACGGTTCGGCGAACGAATCATCCAGCGCCCGCCGATTCCGGACTACGCAAAGTTCCTCGATGCATTCGCGACCCTTGGTTGGGACATCGGGATCTGCCCCTTGGCGACGACCCGGTTCAACGCCGTGAAAGCGAACACGAAATGGGTGGAGTACACGTCCGTCGGCACCGCGGTCGTGGCCAGCGCAAACACCGTTTACGACGAATGCTGTTCCGGCGGCTGCGGCTCCTTGGCGTCCGATCTTGACGGCTGGTACTCGGAGCTGAACCGCCTCACCAAGGACGACGCCGCCCGCCACCGGCAAGTCAGCGCCGCCCAGGCCCGCCTCCGGCGGGAGTATTCGACGGAGAACCTCAGACACCAGGTCATGGACATGCTGATGGATGCGGGAACCTGAGGAATTCGTGTCACGACGCAGCGCCTGCGGCGCATTCTTCCGGGCGGACCCGGGACTTCCCGTCCGGCCTGCCGCCGGGCGGACCGACAACAGCTACACCCGAGGCTGATAAATGCTTTTCAACTCCTTCGTCTTCGCCGGAATCTTCCTTCCGATTTGCCTGCTCTTCTTCTGGAGCAGTCCAACGGATGGACTGAAAAGGAACGTGCTGCTCGCCTTCAGCCTTATTTTCTACGGCTATTGGTACCCCCCCTACCTGGTCCTCCTGGTCGGGCTGGTGGGCATCGCCTGGGCTTGCGCGCTCGCCGCCGAAAGGAGCCGATCCACCGCGCCCGTCTGGATCGCAGCCGTGCTTCTGCTCGGTGCGTTGGCATTCTTCAAGTACGCGGGCTTCCTGTCCCAGGTCGCGTTGGACCTGGGCGCCGACTCCAGCTACGCGCGGATCCTTCCCCAGGTGGCCCTCCCCTTGGGCATCAGCTTCATCGTTTTCCAGGCGTTGGGCTACGTGATCGACGTTCACCGCAAGGAGTTCCACGCCGAGAGGAGCTTCTCCGTGATGCTGCTGTTCAAGGCGTTCTTCCCGCAGCTCATCGCGGGCCCGATCTGCCGCGCGCATGAACTCATCCCCCAACTCAAGGGCCACTTCGCTTTCTCTCTTTCCAATCTTCTGTCTGGCCTCGGGATCTTCGCCGTCGGCCTGTTCCTGAAACTCGTCTTCGCGGACAGCCTGGCGCCGCTGGTGGACAAGCTTTTCCTTCCTGACGCGACCCACACCGCGATCGAGGCATGGGCCGCCGCGATAGGTTTTGGCGTGCAGATATTCGCGGATTTCTGGGGCTACTCGACCATGGCCGTCGGCCTGGCGCTGATGTTCGGCGTGGACATCCCCATCAACTTCCGCCTCCCCTACCTGTCCACCTCCATCAGGGAATTCTGGCGCCGCTGGCACATCACGCTCTCGCAGTGGCTGCGCGATTATCTTTACAAGAGCCTCGGTGGTTCGCGGCACGGCCAGGTCCGCACGATCATCGCGCTCTTCTCGACCATGCTTCTTGGCGGCCTCTGGCATGGCGCCAACTACACGTTCATCGTATGGGGCGCCATTCACGGCTCGGTGCTTGCGATTGAGCACATCACGCGACGCTCGCCGGTGAAGGGCGAGGCCGGCCGGTCCTGGTCACCCCTTGGCCTCCTGTCGTCCGCGTTCGGCTTCTCCTACACACTGGTGGTGGTCCTGGTGGCGTGGATCTACTTCCGGGCGGCGGACTTGGGCCAGGCCAACGAGATCGTCAAGGCCATGTTCGCCGGCGACGCGGGCTCGCTGACGCCTGCCGTCCTTCAGATTCTCGCTTTCGCTACCGCCCTCGTCCTCGTCCAGGCGCCGGCTTACCGATACATAGAGATGTTGCGCGAACGTACCGTCCCGACGCACGTGGCACTGGCGTCCGCCTTCGTCTTGACGCTGCTCGGCGTTGTCCTCGGCGCGCCCGAGGCCGTGCAGTTCATCTATTTCGAGTTCTGACCATGAAGAAGCTATTCATCACCGCAGCACTTTGCCTGGCAGGCCTTTGCCTCGCCGAGATGGGGCTTCGCGCCAAACTGTTCGATGTCGTTTCCTACAGCAACAGCGAGTCCATCGACTCGCAGTTGCGGCAGCGCAATGAAAGCGACCAGTGGAACCTCATCTTCGTGGGCGACTCTGAGACCCGATGGGGTATCGACCCTGACGAGGTGGACGCTGCGTTCCACGCCGTCGGGATTCCCTCCCGGTCGTTCAACCACGCCTTCGATGGCTTCGGCCCCTCCTGGTGGCACTCGATCCTGCCGCCGCTGCTCGAAGATCCGTCGATGAAGAACGTTGAGCTGGTCGCCGTCGGCGTCCAGATGGTCGAGACCCATGGGATCATCGCCGACTCCCACCGCAACTGCGGCGCGCTGCAGAAGCCGGTGCTGACATCCTCCTTCGCCATTGACCTCGGGTTGATCGAACTATGCCGCACCGATACCTGGGATTCCCGTCTTGGCCGAAAGCTGTTCAGTCCGCTGTGGACGGTGCGCTACTCGTCCGCGGTTCGCTCGATGCTGCTTCCCGACTCGGTTTTCCCCACCCAGGGACTCAACACCAACTCCGCCAAGGAGGGCCCGATGCGACGCGGGTTCGAACCCCATCGCAGCATCGGCGACAACGAGGCCGCCTATCTCGCGGAGTTTGAACGCTGGAAGGCCCAGTACAACCCCGAAGAACACTTCCGCGAGCTGGACCCGGCGGCCTGGGAGAACATGACCGCGGCCGGCGGCTTCTTCGATCAGCTCAAGGCGGAGCTGGCTGAAGGCAATCGGCGCCTGGTGCTTTTCGCCCTGCCTACCAACCCGCTGGTCATCGATACGTTCCGTCGTCGCAACGACTACCACCGCAACTCCCAGCTGCTTTTCGAATGGGCCCAGGCGAACGGCGTGATCTTCATTGATCTGGGGATCAGGGATGCCGTCGATCCGAAGGACTACTTCAGCGATGCCCGGCACCTCAGCGGCACCGGAGCAAGGCTATACTCCCGGGAGCTCGGCGAAGCCTTGGCGGCCGCGATGGGTCGCAGAGGCCCGCCGGATTTGGATTCACCCGCCTCGGACTGAAGCCGTTCTTCCGGCCACCACGGGATCGCCCTCCTGCATGAATCTTTTTGAGCTGATCAGGAAGAAGCAGAAGTCAGTCCTCGTCGAGGCCTGGGATCCCGACGCCCGCTCCTGGAAACCTCACCCCGCGCCCGAGAGCCTTCTGCTGAGCCTGCCGCTTCCTTCCGGGCTGCGCGACGCGACCCACGAGGGGGTCATCCGCGGCCTGGCGGTGATCTCCGGCGTCCGGATCACGGTACGCGGGGCCGCCCGGCACTTCCCGAAGCATGCATCCGGCGACTCGCATTTCCATGCGTTCCACCGCACGCCGGAACAAGCGGTGGTCAAGCTGTCCTGGCGATCGAAGGGCCAGCCCGAGCATTCCCGGACGATCGCTCTGCAGCCGCGACTGGCGACGCTTCCCGTGCCGGCCAGCCCTTATCCGGACGCGAGCCTGGTCATCGAAGTTCCGCCCCAGCGGGGCGTGAAGGTGTTCCTCGGCATCCACAAGGCCCTCGACCGGCGCGTCCTCTATCGGGAATGCATCGGGCGCGGCGTGGAGATCGGGCCGGGCCCGAAACCCCAGATCCTGCAGGATGAACGCACGACGGTTCGCTATGTCGAGCAGGCCACGCCGGAGGACTGGCATCGGCTGTACGGCGGCGACTCGCTGGTGCCTGTGGACCCCGCCACCTGGAAGCTTTACGTAGTCGGCAACGCCAACAATATTCCCGCCGACCTGACCGCGCTGGATTTCATTTTTTCCAGCCACGTGCTCGAACACCTGGCGAACCCGCTCGGCCATCTCGCCTACTGGGCGAGCCGGCTCAAGCCAGGCGGCATCGTGGCCGCGATCATCCCGGACCGCGAAGGCTGCAAGGATTTCGTTTTCGACAGCTCCACCGTCCAGGAACTCGCGGAAGAGTACGCGTCAGGCGACATGGAGGTGAAGCTCCGGCACTACGCGCGCTGGTCCGAACACAGGCTGCCGGGCGTGCCGGCCGAGGAGATACTGGCCTCCGGTCGCTCGATCCACGTCCACTTCTACACGCCCCGGTCGATGCAGGCGATCCTGGAACGTTTCCATTCGGAGATCGGGTTCCGGAAGTTCCAGGTGATTTCGAGCGAAAACCACAAGGACTTCTTCGTGCTGCTGCGGAAGTAAGGCCGGAGCGGGTCGGAGGCCGGATCGCTACGCGCCGGACGACCAGCGGCCGCGGGGCTGCAGGCGGGTGGTCCCCAGGTGCAGGCCGGATACCTTGAAGCGCAGGGGCGGGCTGAGGAACTGTTGCGTGCCGTCCGCGCTCAGGCCGACCACCACCCATTGGTAGAAGCCCGGGCAGAACTCCGCGGCGCCGATGTCCAGCCTGAAGGGTTTGCCGGGCGCGGCCTTGAACTCCGAACGCCGCGAATGCCAGTCGGCGACGGTCGGCCCATTGCCCTCGTGCAGCACGATGCTCAGGTAGAGGTCCTCTCCGTGGCCGTGCGTGCCGGTGATCGTGAGTTCGTCGCCGTAAGCGACGACGTCGCCCTCGTTGAAGGGCTGCCCGTTGCGGAGCATCGAGAAGTGAATCAGTTCCGCATGATGCGTCGAGGCCTTGACCTTGCCCTGGCCGCCGACGATCTCCTGGTAGAGCGCGATGCCCGCCTGCGTGCTGCCGTGGTGCACCACCCTGCCCTTCTTGAGCACGATGCTGGTCGAGGCCATCCGTGCGACGTGGTTCATGCCATGCGAAACCAGCACGACGGCGGACGATCGGCGCATCTGGTCCACCCGCTCGTAACACTTCATCCGGAACCCGAGGTCGCCGACCGCGAGCACCTCGTCGATGACCAGGATGTCGGGCGCCATGACGACCGTGGCCGCGAATCCGAGGCGCGCCTTCATGCCGGAGCTGTAGTACATCACCGGTGTGTCGATGAACTCATCGATCTCAGCGAAGGCCACGACTTCGTCCAGGCGCAGCGCGGCATCCTTCCTGGACAGGCCCAGCATGCGCGAACGCAGGGCGACGTTCTGCCTTCCGGTCAGGTTCTGCGCAAGCCCTGCGCTGAGCTCCACCATCTTCTCCATCCGGCCATTGCGCTGGATGCGGCCCAGGTCGGGGCTGAGGATGCCCGACAGGACCTTGAGCAAGGTCGACTTGCCCGCGCCGTTGCCGCCCAGCACCGCCAGGCATTCGCCCCGGTGCAGCTGGAAACTGACGTCCTTGATCGCCCAGAACTCGTCCTCGCGCAGGTTCGCGGTGTCGCGCGTACCCACGACCTCCGAAACGACGTCCCGCATGCCGTAGCTGATGGAACGCCGCAGGGAACGGGCGTACTTCTTGCCCAGCCCTTCGACATCAAGAAGAAGTTCGGCCATCTCAGTTTCCAATTCTTTCGATCAGGATCGGCAGCAGTCGCCGGCCGACGACCAGCAGCAGGGTCATCAACAGGATCGTCGCCAGCACCCAGCACAGGGATGCGCCGGTCACGATCCACGGGTCGCCCAGCAGCGGTGCCCGCGCGAAGTTGAGCAGCGCCCCCAGCGGGTTCGCCGAGATCAGCCACAGCATCGCGCGGGGCGGCTGCTCGGGCATCGGGATGAACACGGCGCCGGTCATCAGCAGGCCGAGGGAGATGCTCTGGACCGCCTTGCCGAGGTCTGGCGAAAGGGTGGAGAACGGCTGCAGCACCGCGCCGATGACCGCGCCATTGAGCAGTACCAGCACCGAACCGGCGAACAGGATGGCGATGGCGTAGGCATCCGCTGAAATGAGCAGCCAGGCCGCCACCGAGCCTACGACGATGCGCGGCAGCATGTGCAGCCCGGCCGAAAGCGTCGTGGCGATGAACAGCGTGGCCGCGCCAAGCTCGGCCCTCGCCATCAGCGACTTGTTCTTCCTGACCGCGTCCATCTGGCCGCGGAGGACCTCGAACCAGGACTGCCACAGGCTGAAGCCGATGAACACGAAGATCGCGAACTCGGTCGTGGACGAAGCCGCCGCCGCGCCGAGCACCGGGCGCATGAACACCAGCAGCAGGGTGTAGGCCAGCGGATAGATCACCGGCCAAAGCAGGCTCATGCGCGAGGCATGGAACTCGGACATGATCTCGCGCTGCACGAGCAGCCACGCCACCGAGAATGAGCGGGAGGCCCGCCAGAGCAGCGATCGAATGGATGCGAACACGTCCGTCAGGCCTCCGTCCGGATCATCTTGATGACGTCCCGGACCACGCGGTCGAGCGCGTACCGCGTGGCCGCCGGCCGCGAAAGATCTATCGCGTAACGGCAGAGGAACCAGTCGGTGAACCGGGCGTAACGGGACAGCCGCTGGTCCTCGTCCTCGGTCGTCGCGGCCTTCCAGGCCGATGCGATCGTGTCGAGCGTGGCGCGGTGCGACGCGGCGTCGTATTCGGCGCGGGCCAGCGTCACCAGCGGCCGGCCGGCGACGATGGCCTCGAAGCCGACGCCGCTGTTGAGCGTGATGACGCCCTTGGCGTACTTCAGCAAGTCGTGAACATGCGCGTTGCTCCAGTAGATGCCCTCGCCTTGGTAAAGGCGCATGAACTCGGCCATGCTGCGCATGTTCGCGGGGTGGCCCTTGAGCACCAGCGGGATGCCTTCCCGGCGCGACCAGGCCACCACGGCCTCAAGCGCCGCCGCTTCATCGACGTCGCTGAAGTAGAGCAGCGACTGGTCATGCGGGATCTGCAGCGGGAAGAACGCGAAGGGTCGGGCCGGGATGTCGCCCGACGCTACCAGGGCTTCCCGCGCGACCGAGGGGCGCTGTTCGAACTTCGAGTCCAACTGCCCGGCGGCGAACCGGGCGCGGTAGTCGTCCCAGCCGCCGAGCACGG
Organism: uncultured Arenimonas sp.; assembly: GCA_946480565.1. Next base: position 26,684 of record CAMLKR010000006.1, read on the forward strand.
CAGGCGGCAGCTGCCTGGCGTTGATGGGATACTTCGACGAGGCGGCGCTCCAGCCCTGCGGGTCCGCGACGAACACGTGCCGGAAGTATTCCTGCATGTAGAACATCACCGGCGTGCTTCCCTTCTCGAAGTCCAGGTGGCAGCGGTGGGGGATGAAGGCGAGGTCGAAATCGTCCTCGTCCACGCGCTGCGGGGTGATGTCCCAGGCCGGAATCTCCACCAGGACCGGCTCGATGTTGTACCGGGTCAAGGCCAGGGACAGCGCCATCGTGAAACGCTTCCACCACAGCCGGAGCTCGACCGCGTCCGGGGTCTGGGGTGCCGGCCCGCCCTTGGCCATCGCCGACTGCTTCCACGGCAGGTCGAGCCTGGGAAGATAGATGCCCACCCGCCGTCCGCGGCGTTTCTCCAGTTCACCGAAGATCCTGCCGACGAGGCTTTCGCGCAGTTCGACCGGGCGCAGCCGGACGGTTTCCTGCCAGAGCCTGCGGGCGCGGCGACGTCGGTCGGGATCGGAATCGAAACAGAGCCGCAGCAGCGTATAGCCCACGTCCAGGTGCTTCCTGTTGCCCTTTCCGGTCCAGATGATCGAATCGCTGCGGAAGTTCCAGTCGATGTACTTGGTCTTGATGTTGAATATGCGCGCCGCCTTGTCCGCACGGTTCGCATGCACGGCCAGGACCTTCTGGTCCAGGAACCAGGCGGCCTCGCCTTCCGCGAACTCGCGCTCGATGTCGCTGCGGACGTGCTGGAAGAACCTGCGGCTGGTATCGGTCGGTGCGGCCCATATCGCGCCCGCGGCCACCTTGAGGTGGATGTTCTTGTCCTCGCCCCCGGCGACCTGGCGCAGGCAAAGGCAGATGTTCGCGTCGGTCTTGTCGGTGAAGTCGAGGTCGATCGGCGCGATGAAGAGCCCATCCGCGTCGACCACGAAGACCGGCGCGTTGCTGCGCTCCAGCAGGTCCGGAAGGATCATCAGGCGGGCGCAGGCGAAGTAGGTTCGAAGTTTCCTGGGGTCCTCGATCTGGACCGTCTCGGCGCTGATGTGCAGGCGGGTCGCCGTCAGTTCCTCGGCGAAGCGGTCCAGGGCACCCAGGGTGCCCGGGCCGGGGTTGACCACGTGCAGGAGGAAGTCGAATCCGGGCGAGCAGACGTCGAGGCTGCGGATCAGCGCCATCGCGTTCTGCACGTACTTCACGTCGCAGGAAGCCGTGACTAGCAGCCGGGCGCCGCTCCACGCTTGCGCGTCGAAGTCCCGCACGATCTTCCTGTTCAGGCTGTTGGTCATGTCCATGTTTCCTGGCGCGCTGCCGGCGCGTCATGCGCCTGCGCCCATCGTGGCACGAGCGTCAGCTGGAAAGCCTTGCCGTGCAGGGTCAGGTTGGGGTTGTATGCCGGGTCGTCGTCGAGCTGGTCCGCCCACCGGGACCGGAGCCTTTCGAATTCCGTGCGCATCCGGGACCGCCTGGCATCCGTATCGTCCGCGCCGCGGCTGGCCGACTCGTGGTGCCGGAGGACCACGTCGGGCGTCCACACGATCCGGCGTCCGGTCTGGCGCAGCCGCAGGCAGAAGTCGACGTCGTTGAATGCGACAGGATACCCGATGTCGAAACCGCCGACGTCCAGGAAGAGGCTGCGCCGCAACATCATGCAGGCGGCGGTCACGGCCATGAACTGCTGCCTGCACCGGGCACGCCCCTGCGGACCGGCGGTTCCGGCCGGCTCGCCGGAATGCAGGTTCGCCGCAGCGCCGCCCAGGCCGCAGAGGATCCCGGCGTGCTGGATCGAACCGTCGGGATAGGTGAGCAGGGCGCCTACCGCGGCCACTTCCGGGCGCATCGCCAGGGCCGCCAGGCCGTCGACCCACCCCGGCGAGATCGCCTGGATGTCGTTGTTGAGCAGGCAGACCAGTTCCCCCTTCGACGCCTGCACCCCGGCGTTGACGAGCCGGCTGAAATTGAAGGGCTCGTCCCGGCGAAGGACCTGCGCACCCTTCTTGGCCGCCATGTCCAGGAGCTGCAGTGCCTCCGCGTCCCGGGTGCCGTTGTCGACCAGCACGATCTCCACCGGGCATTCGCCCTGGGTGGACGACACTGATTCGAGGCAGCGCCGCAGGTGCCGCGGCTGGTCGCGCGTCGGGATGACCACCGAAACCTTCGGTGCATCCGCTGGCAGCCTCCACTGGATCCTGTGCCCTGCGGCCCCGGCTTCGACGACCGCATGCGGCGAAGCGCCGTCGTCGCGGATCCAGTCTTCCAGCGCCGCCAGGGGCTGCGACCGCTCGACGGCGCACGGCGCCCGGTGCGAGAGGATACGGGGAACCCTGGCGACGGCGTCCCTGGCCAGCATCCGGGACAGTCGCAGCACCAGGGCGTTTCGCATCGCGGACGCCGGCAAGGGACGCGACAGCGCCCGCTCGAGGGCCGGCCGCGAGACGACGAACAGCCCGGCGACATAGTCCTGTTCCAGCAGCAGCTCGGGATCCCACTCGGGCTTGAAATAGGGATCCCGACGAACACCGGAGGCATCCACGGTGTCCTCGTCCCCGAACGCGAGATGGATGCCCGGCCGGGCCACGGCGGCCTTCAACCAGCCTGGCGCATGGGCGTGGACCGCCACGCCGGGGGCCAGGAAAACGGCATGGGTCATCGTTGCCGGCAGCCTCTCCATCGCGCCCGGCACGGAGGGATCCCATGCGAGCGCCGGAAGACCGGGCCAGGCCTGGGTGGCTTCGCCGGGAAGTTCAAGCCGGAGCCAGCCCGCGCATCCCGACGCCGTCAGGCCAGGCGCCGCGCTCTCGAAGCGACGAACCCACTCCTGGTAGTCAACCTGGGAAGCATCGCGGGACAGGACGCGGCGCACCCGGTATCGGAGCCTCCTGAGGATTTCAGGAAGTCCGAGCCGGAACCGGCGTTGCCAGTGGCGGAACGGGGTGACCGGGTTCGCCTGCATCGGGTTAGGAAGCCGCTTAGGCGGCGCCCGCCGCAAGCGCCGTCGCCAGCTCCGTCCGCAGATCCGCCAGGTCCTCCACCCCCACGCTCAACCGCACCAGGTTGTCGGCAATCCCCAGCGCCGCGCGGCGCTCCGGCGGCACCGAGGCGTGGGTCATGATCGCCGGGTGGTTGACCAGGCTCTCGACGCCGCCCAGCGACTCGGCCAGCGCGAACAGCTCGCAGCGCTCCATGAACCGGCGCGCCGCGTCGGCGCCGCCCTTCACGTAGATCGAGATCATGCCGCCGAAGCCGTGCATCTGCTTCTTGGCCAGCGCGTGCTGCGGGTGCGAGGCCAGGCCCGGGTAGATCACCTTGTCGATGGCCGGGTGTTTCTCCAGCCACGCCGCCAGTTCACCGGCGTTTTCGCAGTGCGCCTTCATGCGCAGGTGCAGGGTCTTGAGGCCACGCAGCGCCAGGAAGCTGTCGAAGGGACCCTGCACGCCGCCGACGGCGTTCTGCAGGAAGGTCATCTTCTCGGCCAGTCCGGCGTCGTCGCCCACCACCACCATGCCGCCGACCATGTCGCTGTGGCCGTTGAGGTACTTGGTGGCCGAATGCATCACCAGGTGCGCGCCCAGCTCCAGCGGGCGCTGCAGCACCGGCGAGCTGAAGGTATTGTCGACCGCCAGCCAGATGCCGCGCTTGCGCGCGAACTCGGCCAGGCGGGCGATGTCGACGATCTTCAGCATCGGGTTGGTCGGCGTCTCGCACCAGATCAGCTTCGTGTTCGGCTTCACCGCGGCTTCCAGCGCCGCCATGTCGTTCAGGTCGACGAAGCTGAAGTCCAGTCCGGCGCTGCGGCGGCGCACGCGCTCGAACAGGCGGTAGGTGCCGCCGTACACGTCGTCCATGCAGACCACGTGGCTGCCGCTGTCGAGCACGTCCAGCACCGTGGACGTGGCCGCCAGACCGGAGGCGAAGGCGTAGCCGTTGCGGCCGCCTTCCAGCGCCGCGACGCAGCGCTCGTAGGCGAAGCGGGTCGGGTTGTGGCTGCGCGAGTACTCGTAGCCCTGGTGCACGCCCGGGCTGGACTGCACATAGGTCGAGGTCGCGTAGATCGGCGTCATCACGGCGCCGGTGCTCGGGTCGGGCGACTGGCCGGCATGGATCGCGCGGGTGCCGAGGCCGTGCTGCTTGGCATCGCTCATGGGGTCATCCTTGGGAAGGGTCACTGCGCGCGGCGGCGCAGGAAGTTGAGCAGGTCGATGCGGGTGATCAGGCCGAGGAACTTCTGGCCGTCCATCACGATGGCGACGTGGCCGCGGTCGAACACCGGCAGCAGGGTCGCCATCGGCGCGGTGACCTCGAGCTTGTCGAGCTTGCGCACCATCGCGGTGGACACCGGATCCTTGAACTTCTGGTCCTGGCCGAACACGTGCATCAGCACGTCCGACTCGTCGACGATGCCGACGATCTCGTCGCCGTCCATCACCGGCAGCTGGGATACGTCGTACATCTTCATGCGCTGGTAGGCGACGTGCAGGGTGTCGTTCGGGCCCACCACCACGGTGTCGCGCTGCGCGTAGGGACGCAGGATCAGGTCGCGCAGGTCGCCGTACTGCGGGCGCTCCAGGAAACCCTGGTCCAGCATCCAGTAGTCGTTGTACATCTTCGACAGGTACTTGTTGCCGGTGTCGCAGACGAACACCACCACCTTCTTGGCCGTGGTCTGTTCCTTGCAGTACTTCAGCGCCGCCGCCAGCAGGGTGCCGGACGAGGAACCGCCCAGCACGCCTTCCTTGATCAGCAGCTCGCGGCCGGCCAGGAAACTTTCCTTGTCGGTGATCGCATAGGCCTTCTTCACCCGCGAGAAGTCGGAGATGTCGGGCAGGAAGTCCTCGCCGATGCCCTCGACCAGCCAGGTCCCGGACTTGGTGCTGAGCACGCCTTCGTTGATGTACTGGGTAAGGATCGAGCCGACCGGGTCGGCCAGGATCAGTTCGACCTTGGGCGCCGCCTTGGCGAAATAACGCGACAGGCCGGTCATGGTGCCCGAGCTGCCGCAGCCGAAGACGATGGCGTCGAAATCGCCCATCTGGCGCAGGATCTCGGGGCCGGTGCCGTGTTCGTGCGCGGCCGGGTTGTCCGGGTTGCCGAACTGGTTGATGAAGTACGCGCCCGGCGTCTCGCGGGCGATGCGCGCGGCCATGTCCTGGTAGTAGTCCGGGTGGCCCTTGGCCACGTCCGAGCGGGTCAGCACGACCTCGGCGCCCATCGCGCGCAGGTTGAAGATCTTCTCCCGGCTCATCTTGTCCGGGACCACCAGCAGCAGGCGGTAGCCCTTCTGCTGCGCGACCAGGGCCAGTCCGATGCCGGTGTTGCCGGCGGTGCCTTCCACCAGGGTCGCCCCCGGCTTGATGTCGCCGCGCGCTTCCGCCGCCTCGATCATGCGCAGGCCGATGCGGTCCTTGATGGACCCGCCCGGGTTCATGCACTCGAGCTTGAGGTAGAGCTCGCAGAGCCCGGTGTCGAGGTGCTGGGCCTTGACGATCGGGGTTTCGCCGATGAGCTCGAGGACGTTCTGGTGGACCGGCATGTGGCGGGGGGCGGCTGGCGGCGGGAACCGCCGGGAGGCCGGATTCTACCAGCCCCGCCTGCGGGGCTGTTGTCCCCCGGGACCGGGGCGATCAAGTGCGGGCGGCGGCGACCCGACGAGGTGGGCCGCCGCCGCCGCAGCGGAAACTCAGTGCCTTCTGCGGTCGAACATCCGGGTCAGCCGGTCCTTCGCGTTCAGTTTTTCCTTCTTCATGCGCGCCAGCGTGGTGTCGTCCAGCGGCAGGACTCCCAACTCGGCGTCCAGCACCTGCTTGTCCAGTTCGCGGTGCCGGTGGTAGAGCTGCCGGAATTCCGGGTCGCTCTTCATCAGCGCGTCGAGTTCGTTCTGCGGTTGCCCTTCAAACATCGGATTGACCTCCTCCTGAAACGCGAACGCCCCGACCGGCGAAGGTCAGGGCGTGGCGGATTGAGACAAAGGTCAGGTCGCTTTCGCGGGCGGCGTCCTCGATCGACGCGCCCGCACCCGGTCGGGAGGCGGCGCAATCGGCGGGGACGAGGTCTGCTTTCATCGGCCTGGCTCGGTAGTCCCCGGGGCGGAACGACCCCGGGGCCTTGAACCTACTCCCCCGGTTTTGGGGCCGCAAGCGCTTTGGTAAGCCTTTGACCCGAAAGAAGAAGCCCCCGCTGAACGGGGGCTTCGGAGGCTTTGCGCAAGGCCTTAGGATTCAAGGGCTTGGGTAATGTGAAGAATTCGATGAATGCCGCAAACCCTTGATCGTGCTGTCAATTCACGATTATTTCCACACGCCGGTTGCGTGCGCGGCCCTCGGCGCTGGTGTTGTCCGCGACCGGCACCGCCTCGCCCCGGCCGCCGGCCGACAGGCGGGAACCGGGCAGGCCCGCGTCCTCCAGCGCCCGCCGCACCGCTTCGGCGCGGCGCTGCGACAGCGCCAGGTTCGCCGCGTCGGCGCCCTGGCTGTCGGTATGGCCCTCGATCGCGATCGCGCCGGTGCCGCCGCGCAGCTGGCCGGCCAGGGTGCGCAGGCTGGCCTGGGCCTGCGCCGTCAGGCTGGCGCTGCCGCTGCCGAAGGCGTTGCCGGCGAGCGTGTAGACGGTGCGCCCACCCTCGCGGCGCGACGGCGGCGCCGGGGCGTCGGCGATGTCGTCGGCCGCCACCGCGGCGGCGAGCTCGGCTTCCTTGCGCGCCAGCTCGGCCTCGCGGGCACGGGCTTCGGCGAGCTTGCGGGCCTGGGCGGTTTCGGCGCTGGCGGCTTCGAGCGCGGCGGTCTGGCTCGCGGCGGTGGCCTCGAGCTCGCGCTGGATCGCCTCCTCGCGGGCCAGGCTGGCCAGGCGCAGGCGGTCGGCTTCCCGGCGCGCGCGTTCGGCTTCCAGGCGGCTGGCCTCGACCATGATCTGGTCGCGCTCGCGGTCCAGCTGGGCCGACTGCGCCTCCAGCAGTTCGGCCTCGGCGGCGGCGCGGGCGGCGGCGATCCGGCGCTCGGCCAGCACGACGCGGTGCTCGCGGTCCCGGCGCTTGGCATCGCGGGCGGCGATGATGGCCTGGCGCGCCTTCAGGCGCTCCAGGCCGGCCAGGTCCGCCAGGGACGGATCGGTTTCAAGCTGCTGCAGTTCGGCCTGCAGGCGGGCGACGGCGGCCTCGTGTTCGGAGGGCGCGGCCAGGACCGGACTGGCGCCGGACACGAGGGCCAGCAGGAGGATCGGGGTCAGGGCAAGGCGCATGTCTCAGTCTCCCCGGTTGACCAGGAGCCGGCGGCGCAGGTCGGCGTTGCGGGCGGCCTTGCTGTCGACCTCGATGCGGGCGGCGTCCAGCCGGGCGTTGGCGAAGGCGAGGTCGGCGCTGGCGGCGGCCGACTCGGCCATCAGCAGGGCGTCGCGGTGTTTGCGCTTGGCCATGGCGGCGCGGGCGCCTTCAAGCTGGCCGCGGGCGCTGGCCAGGGTCTGGGCGGCCTGGCCGACCGGCTGGGCGCGCTCGGCGGCGGCCACGGCCCGTTCGGCGGCGGCGAGCTCGGCATCCGGCGGCGGCGCGGCCCGGGAGCTTGATGCAGCCAGCAGAAGCGCCAGCGCGAGATGGATTTTTAGCGAGGATAGTGTCATAAGGCGAACTCGCAGGTCGGCGGTGGGCGCAGTGGATTGTAGCCCGCCCGCGCGGCCCACCGGGATGGCTACAGGGGACTGAAGGATACTGACATGGACATCGGCTATTTCCTGAAGCTGATGACGGAGAAGAACGCGTCGGACATGTTCCTGACCACCGGCGCGCCCGTCTACATCAAGGTCGAAGGCAAGCTCTACCCCCTCGGCAACACCGGCCTGCCGGCCGGCATGGTCAAGAAGATCGCCTACTCGCTGATGGACGAGGGCCAGGTCCCGGCCTTCGAGCGCGACCTGGAATACAACATGGCCATCGCCGTGAAGGACACCGGCCGCTTCCGCGTCAACGTGTTCAAGCAGCGCGGCGAAGTGGGCATGGTCATCCGCGCCATCAAGTCAGAGATCCCGAGCATCGACCAGCTGCGGCTGCCGAACGTGCTCAAGGACATCGTGATGGAGCAGCGCGGCCTGGTGCTGGTGGTCGGCTCCACCGGCTCGGGCAAGTCCACCACGCTGGCGGCGATGATCGACCACCGCAACACCAACAATACCGGCCACATCCTCACCATCGAGGATCCGATCGAGTTCCTGCACAAGCACAAGAAGTCGATCGTCAACCAGCGCGAGGTCGGCCTGGACACCCACGCCTTCCACAACGCGCTCAAGAACGCCATGCGCGAGGCGCCGGACGTGATCCTGATCGGCGAGATCCTCGACGCCGTCACCATGGAATCGGCCATCGCCTTCGCCGAGACCGGCCACCTGTGCCTGGCCACCCTGCACTCGAACAACGCCGACCAGACCCTGGACCGCATCCTGAACTTCTTCCCGGAGACGGCCCACAAGAACGTGCTGATGAACCTGTCGCTGAACCTCAAGGCGGTCATCAGCCAGCGCCTGGTCATCGGCAAGGACGGCAAGCGCCTGCCGGCGGCCGAGATCCTGATCAACACGCCGATGATCCGCGACCTGATCCGCCGCGGCGAGGTGCACGAGATCAAGGAAGCGATGGACAAGTCGCTGCAGGAGGGCATGCAGACCTTCGACCAGTCGCTGTTCCGGCTGTACAAGGAAGGCAAGGTCGAGCTGGAGGAGGCGCTGCGCAAGGCCGACTCGCGCGACGGCCTGGCCCTGAAGATCCGCCTCTCGGAAGGCGCGACCGGCGAGCACGACCCCTACGCCGACATGTACGGCGGCAGCGCGGGTGGCGAGACCGCCTCCCAGGGTTACTGAGGCCTCAGTTCCCGCCGCTTGCGGCGGGCGCGTCCGGCTGGTTCTCCGGCCGGGCCGCCTGGAACTGATCCATCGCCAGGCAGTTCTGCACCACGCGGCGGATGGTCTTGTACGGGGCCATGTCCACGCCGAAACGCTCCGCGTTGAAAACCTGTGGCACCAGGCAGCAGTCGGCCAGGGTCGGCTGTTCGCCGTCGCAGAAGTCGCCGGTGGACGGGTGGTCGCACAGTGTGTCCTCGACCGCGTCCAGGCCGACCTGGATCCAGTGCCGCACCCAGGTGTCGCGTTCTGCCTGCGGCACGTTCCAGGTCTTCTCGAAGAACTGCAGCACGCGCAGGTTGTTCAGCGGGTGGATGTCGCAGGCGATCATCTGGGCGATGGCGCGCACGCGCTGGCGGTCGCGCGCGGTCGCCGGCATCAGCGGCGGCGTCGGCCAGGTTTCGTCCAGGTATTCGATGATGGCCATCGACTGGCGCAGGATGCGGTTGCCGTGCAGCAGCACCGGCACCAGCTCCTGGGGATTGAGGTCGCTGAAGGGCGCGGCATGCTGTTCGCCGCCGTCCTTGAGCAGGTGCACGGGCATGGTCTCGTAGGGCATGCCCTTGAGGTTGAGCGCGATGCGGACCCGGTAGGCCGCGCTGGAGCGCCAGTACGAATACAGCCGGATCGAACCCGAGGTCATGCCGCCCGCTCCCTTGGCCAACGCTGGCCCGGCTGGCCGTGGCCGCCGGGTCTTGTGCCCCAAGCATACGCCGCCGCGCTGCCCCGGTGCAGGGGTCGCGGCCCTGCCCTGGGGCCGGCCGCGGCACGGCTGCCGCCGCCGGTCGGAAGCCCGGCGGAGCGCCGGGTTCAGGCCTTGGCGATGCGCTGCTCGATCGCGCCGAACACGCTGGCGCCGTCGCGGCCGACCATCTCGATGCGCACGGTATCGCCGAAGCTCATGAAGGGGGTGCTGGGCTTGCCGTCGCGCAGGGTCTCGACCGTGCGCTGTTCGGCGAAGCAGGAGGCGCCCTTGCCGGTGTCCTCGTTGGCGACGGTGCCGGAACCGACGATGGTGCCGGCCGACAGCGGCCGGGTCTTCGCGGCATGCGCGACCAGCTGGGCAAAGTCGAACTGCATGTCCACGCCGGCCTCCGGCGCGCCGAACCACTTGCCGTTGATGTGGGTCAGCAGCGGCAGGTGCACCTTGTTGCCCTGCCAGGCCTCGCCCAGTTCGTCGGGTGTGACGAACACCGGGCTCAGCGCCGACCGCGGCTTGGACTGCAGGAAACCGAAGCCCTTGGCCAGCTCGTTCGGGATCAGGTTGCGCAGCGAGACGTCGTTGACCAGGCCGACCAGCTGGATGTGCTCGGCGGCCAGCGCCGGCGACGCACCCTGGGGCACGTCGTCGGTGACCACCACCACCTCCGCTTCCAGGTCGATGCCGTAGGCTTCATCGGCGACCAGCACGGGGTCGCGCGGGCCATAGAAGCCGGCGCTGACCGCCTGGTACATCAGCGGATCGGTGTAGAAGCTCTCCGGCACCTCGGCGCCGCGCGCCTTGCGCACCCGGGCGACGTGCGGCAGGTAGGCGCTGCCGTCGACGAATTCGTAGGCGCGCGGCAGCGGCGCGGCGAACTGCGTGAAGTCCACCGCGAACACCGGCTCGCCGTTGATGGTCTCGGCGGGGCTGCCCTGCAGCGCCTCGTATACGCCGTTGAGCCGCGGCGCGGCGTTCGACCAGTCCTCCAGCGCACGCTGCAGGGTCGGCGCGATGCCGGTCGCGCGCACGGCGCGGGTCAGGTCCTTCGACACCACCACCAGCGTGCCGTCGCGGCCGCCTTCCTTGAGTGAACCCAGCTTCATGTGTCCGTGTTTCCTTGTGGCGCGGTGGCCGCGCGTTGCGATGTGCGGCCGCGCCTCAGGCGCAGCCCTCGACGTAGAAGACTTGCGGCGGCAGCCCGATGCGCCATTCGATCACCCGGCCCTCGCCGTCCACTTCGAACACCAGGCGGGCGGGCTCGCCGTATTCCGGCGTGACGATCAGGTAGCGGCCGACGTCGATGTACTTGTGCGGCTGCTGTTCCACCCGGCTGCCGAAGGCGGCGACGATGTCGTCGGCATGCGAGCCGACGATGAACCCGCCGGGCGCCACCGGGGTGGTGCCGTTGACGTCGTAGCGCACGAACTTCGCGCCCTCGAACATGAAGGCCACGGCGACATCGGCGCCACGTTCCGGGCGCGGGTCCATTTCCAGGTAATAACAGAGCTCGGTGCCGGCCAGCTTGTAGGGCTGCAGGGGCCGGCCCCAGGCCTGGCGCACGGCCTCTTCCTCGGCGCCGAAGCGGGCCGGGCCGAAACCGTTGAAGTTCACGACATCGGCGTCGTGCTCGCCGCGCGGGCCGGGGCCCGCGGGGATCGTGCCGGCGGCCGCGGAATCCGCGGCCGGGGCGGGATCGGCGGCGGGTGCGGGGGCGGCTTCCGGACCCGGCGCCGCGGCGTCGGTGGCGGGCGGCGCCTCGGGCGCGGGTGCGGAACAGGCAGCCAGCGCCAGCACCAGGGCGGCGGACAGCAGCAACGGCTTGCGGGACATCAGCGCGTCTCCGGGGTGAAGTGGCGGGCCAGTCCCTGCCAGCACTGCTGATAGTCGGCCTGCCGGTGCGCCGCGTCCAGCGCCTGCGCGGTGGGGCGCAGCACGTGGCGGGTCTCGAACATGAAGGCCATGGTGTCCTTGATCACGTCCGGCCTGGACAGGTCGGCCTTGGACGCCTTCTCGAAGGTCGCCGCGTCCGGGCCGTGGCCGCTCATCGAGTTGTGCAGCGAGGCGCCGCCGGGCACGAAGCCCTCCGCCTTGGCGTCGTAGGCGCCGTGCACAAGGCCCATGAACTCGCTGGCGATGTTGCGGTGGAACCACGGCGGCCGGAAGGTGTCCTGGGCCACCAGCCAGCGCGGCGGGAAGATCACGAAGTCCAGGTTGCTCACGCCCTCGCTGTCGCTGGGCGAATGCAGCACCAGGAAGATCGACGGGTCCGGGTGGTCGTAGCTGATCGAGCCGATGGTGTTGAACCGGCGCAGGTCGTATTTGCACGGCGTGTAGTTGCCGTGCCAGGCGACCACGTCCAGCGGGCTGTGGCCGAGGTCGGCGCGCCACAGGTGGCCCTGGAACTTCGCGACCAGCTCGAAGTTCCCTTCGCGGTCCTCGTAGGCCGCCACCGGCGCGAGGAAATCGCGCGGATTGGCCAGGCCGTTGCTGCCGATCGGACCCAGGTCCGGCAGCTTGAGCATCGCGCCGAAGTTCTCGCAGACGTAGCCGCGGGCGCTGCCGTCGGGCAGCGAGACGCTGAAGCGCACGCCGCGTGGGATAAGAGCGATCTCCTGCGGCTCGACTTCCAGCACGCCCATCTCGGTGGCGATGCGCAGGCGGCCCTGCTGCGGCACGATCAGCAGCTCGCCGTCGGCGTCGTAGAAGTAGCGGCCGTCCATGTCCCTGTTGGCCGCGTACAGGTGGATGCCGGCACCGGTGCCGGCCTCGGCTCCGCCGTTGCCCGCCATCGTGTACAGGCCGTCGAGCCAGTCGGTCGGCGCCGAGGGCATCGGCAGCGGGCTCCAGCGCAGCTGTTCCGGCGTCACCGGGCCGTCGCCGAACACATTGTGGAAGTTCGGGTGCAGCAGCGCGCTGAACTTTCCGTGCAGCGCCGCCGGGCGGATCCGGTACAGCCAGCTGCGCCGGTTGCTGTGCCGCGGCGCGGTGAAGGCGGTGCCGCTGATCTGTTCGGCGTACAGCCCGTACGGCGCGCGCTGCGGCGAATTGCGCCCCACCGGCAGCGCACCGGGCAGCGCCTCGGTCGCGAACTCGTTGCCAAATCCACTCTGGTAACTCAGTGACATCGCGCGAGTCCTTTGCAGAAAAATTTTGACGCGGATTTACGCGGATGAACGCGGATAAATCAGAGGCCAGTGAAAAGGCATGACCTGCGGGAGCAAACTCCAATCGCACCTGCCCTATCCGCGTAAATCCGCGTCCAGAAGCCCTTTACAGCACGCCGCGCTTCATCTGGTCGCGCTCGATGGACTCGAACAGGGCCTGGAAGTTGCCCTCGCCGAAACCTTCGTTGCCCTTGCGCTGGATGATCTCGAAGAAGATCGGACCGATGGCGTTCTGGGTGAAGATCTGCAGCAGCTTGCGCTGCTTGGTCTCGGGGTCGGCGTCGATCAGGATCTTGTTGGCGCGCAGGCGCGGCACGTCCTCGCCGTGGGCGGGAATGCGCTGGTCGATCACGTCGAAATACGTGTCGGGCGTGTCCAGGAACTCGACGCCCTGGGCGCGCATCGCCTCCACCGTCGCATAGATGTCGTCGGTGAAGCAGGCGATGTGCTGGATGCCCTCGCCCTTGTAGGCGTCGAGGTATTCGTTGATCTGCGACTTCGGGTCGCTCGATTCGTTGAGCGGGATGCGCACGATGCCGTCCGGCGCGGTCATCGCCTTGGACACCAGGCCGGTCTTGGCGCCCTTGATGTCGAAGTAGCGGATCTCGCGGAAGTTGAACAGGCGCTCGTAGTAGTCGCTCCACTTCTGCATGTTGCCGAAGAAGAGGTTGTGCGTGAGGTGGTCGATGAAGGTCAGCCCGAAACCGGCCGGATTGAGGTCGGCGCCCGGGATCGGCGCGTAGTCGGCCGCATAGACGTCCTGCCCCGAGGGCACCAGGTACAGCATGCAGTCGCCGATGCCCTTCACGGCCGGGACGGCGATGGCGCCGGTCTGCGGCTTGTGGCCGATGGCTTCGCCGCCGTTGCCTTTCACGGTGTCGAACACCTTGGCCACCGGCTCGGTGAAGCGGATGGCGAAACCGCAGGCGCAGGGCCCGTGCTGGGCCGCGAAGTCGGCGGCGAAGCTGTCCGGATCCTCGTTGACCAGGAAGTTGACGCCGCCCTGGCGGTAGACCGTGATGTCGCGGGTCCGGTGCTTGAGCACGGGCGAGAAGCCCATCTTCCGGAACAGGCCGTGCAGCAGGGCGCCCTGGCCGGCCGGGGCCGCGAACTCGACGAACTCGAAGCCGTCGATGCCCATCGGGTTGGCGAAGGTGGTGGGCTTCATGCCGAGGTTGGGGGCGTGGGTCTGGGGCTGGGCGCTCATGGCGTCCTCCTGGGTCTGCGGGGAGGGGTGCCCGCTTGTCACGGGCTGGGCGTCGTTATAGTTTCAACTGAAACCATTTGCAAGGCGCGGCGCCACATGCCCGACCGGGACATCCCGGGCCTGGGGCATTTCCTCCCCTACCCCCTGTCGGCGCTGGGTTGTCCAAGGCCGGCCGTCGCGTGCAGGCCGAAGTCGCGCCGGCCGCGATCGCCCAGTAGCGTCGACGGCCCGCCTGCCTGAGTCCCGATGACCCGGCGACGCTTTCGCGTTTGTTGCAGCAAGGCCGGAATGGCCGAGCTGCACGGCTTCGGACGTTCAGGAGGTTGCCGACGTGCCGGATCCGCGACTTATCGGCCCCCTTTCACCTTCGCAGGGAAACTCCATGACCCGTTTTCTTCTTTCCAGCACCCGCATAGCGCTCGTCCTGGCGGCGATGACGCTTTCTTCCGCCGCGTTCGCGCAGGCGACTCGCACCTGGGTCTCTGGCGTGGGCGACGACGTCAACCCGTGCAGCCGCACCGCGCCCTGCAAGACGTTCGCGGGAGCGATCTCGAAGACCGCTGCAGGCGGCGAAATCAGCGTCCTCGATCCGGGCGGCTACGGTGCGGTCACCATCACCAAGCCGATCACGATCAGCGGTGACGGCACGCTGGCCAGCATCCTGTCGTCCGCCACCAACGGCATCAACGTCAACATTGACACGACGACCTATCCGAATGCGTTCGTCGTTATCCGCAACATCTCGATCAACGGGGCCGGCGGCGTACTGGGCCTGAACGGCATCCGCTTCCTGAGCGGCACCTCGCTGACGTTGGATGGCGTGACGCTGCAGAACTTCTCCTCACGCGGCATCGAGTTCGCCCCATCGGGAAGCGCCGAGTTGAACATCCGCAACACGCGCATCGAGAACGCGTTGGGCGGCGCCCTCGTGGTCCAGCCCGGCGGCACGGCAAACGTGATGATCGAGGATTGCAATTTCTTCAACAGCTTCTATGGCGTCCTCATCCATGCGCGCACGTACCTCGCGATGGACCGCTGCGTACTTTCGGGCAACACCAACTTCGGCGTATGGGTCTACGCGCCCGCGACCGCCGCGCAGGCGACGGTGAGCAATACGACCATTTCCGGCAACGGTGTCAGCGCCCTGTCCGGCGGCATCCGCTCCGAGGGCGCCAACGCGCGCGTCTACTTCGGCAGCAACACCATCACCAACAACACCACCGGCCTCATCAGTGTCGCCGGCGGTTCGATCACGTCCTTCGGCAACAACCAGCTGGCAGCCAATGGTTCGGATGGCAATCCGACCGCCACGGGGACGACCCGCTGAAGTTCATGCGCTCGCCGTCCTCCCGCTGGCAGGACGGCGCGGCGGCAACGGGATCCCGGGTCGCTCGCCGGCCCGGGATTCTTTTCGCCCGTTCCGACTCGGACGTCTCCGCCCCCGAAGTTCCCGTTGGCTTGCGCCGGGGCTGCCGCCGTTATAGTTTCAACTGAAACCATTTGCAAGGCGCGGCGCCACATGCCCGACCGGGACATCCTGGACCTGGAACATTTCCTCCCGTACCGGCTTTCGGTGCTGTCGAACCGCATCAGCCAGGACATCGCCCGGCTCTACGCCGACCGCTTCGGCCTGGGCATCACCGAGTGGCGGGTGCTGGCCGTGCTGGGCCGGCATTCCGAGGTCTCGGCCCGGGAAGTGGCCGAACGCACCGCGATGGACAAGGTCGCCGTCAGCCGGGCCATCGCCTCGCTGCAGGCGGCCGGGCGCATCGAACGCGACACCCACGGCCACGACCGCCGCCGCTCCTGCCTGCGGCTAAGCCCCGCGGGCCGCGCGATCTACGACGAAGTCGCGCCGCTCGCCCTCGCCTACCAGCGGCGGCTGCTGGAGGGACTGGCGGAGGACGAACGGGCGGCCCTCGACCGCCTGCTGACGCGGATGATGGAGCTCGAACTGGCGACGCGGCCGGCCTGAGCAGCCGGCGTCAGCTGCTGCGGCGGGTGGTGATCGTCTCGAGCCCGTGCGCGCCCGGCCCTTTCTCCGCGCGCCAGAGCTTCCACGCGAAAAACAGCCCCAGAGACGACAGCGCGGTGTAGACCCACATGCCGGGCGTGTAGCCCGCGACGTTCTCCGGCCCGGCCAGGTAACGGTCGTTGAGCGCGCCGATCACCAGCGGCACCACGGCCCAGCCGATCTGCTGGCAGAAGGTCATCAGCGCGTAGGCCGTACCCAGGCGCTGCTCGTGCACGATGTAGGCCACCGAGGGCCACATCACCGCCGGGATCAGCGAGAACACGCCGCCGAACAGCAGGATGCACACCAGCAGCGTCAGCGGCAGTTCGACGCCCAGCAGCGGAATGGCCGGCCCCGGCGGCAGGTAGGTCACCGCGAGGAACAGCGGCAGCATCACCAGTGAGCCCGCGGCCATGAACAGCGAACGCCGCCCGACCCGGTCCACCCACAGGCCGAACAGCGGCGTGGCGACGATGGCCGCGAACGGCAGCAGGCTGCTCAGGATCCCGGCCGCTTCGCGCGACAGGCCATGCGCCTGCTGGAAATAATCGATGGCGAAAGAGCGGAACGGGAACACCGTCGAATAGAACACCACGCACAACGCCACGATGTACCAGTAAGAGGGGCTGAAGCGGTAAAGGTCCTTGAACGCCAGCTTGTCGGTGGCGGCGGCCTCGCCCAGGTCGAAGCGGCCCTCGGCGCGTTTTTCCAGCAGGAAATACAGCACCGCGGCGCCCAGGCCCGCGCTCATCACGCCGGTGGCCAGCCACAGCGGATCGTGCCAGTTCGAATACAGCGGGCTGGCGAAGGACGTGGACCAGTCGGTGGACGCGGAGCCCAGGCGCGAGATCGACAGGTTCAGGCCGAAGGCGAAACTCAGTTCCTTGCCCTTGAACCACTTCGCCAGCACCGCCGTGACCGCGACGATCAGCGGCTCGGCGCCCAGGCCGAGCAGGAAACGGCCCGCCAGCAGCGAGGAATAGTCCTGCGCCGCCGCCGACACCGCCGCGGCGATCACGCAGACCGCCGCGAACACGACGATGGCCCGGCGCGCACCGAACCGGTCGATCACATACCCGCCCGCCAGCAGCACCAGCAGCGCCGCGATGTTGTAGGCGGTCGACAGCCGGCCGATCTGGCCGTAGTCCAGGCCCTGCTGCTCGCGCAGCAGGTCCACCACCGGGTTCAGTGCATCGTAGGCGTAGTAGTTGCCGAACATCGCCAGGCTGGCGAAGACCAGGGCGGCCCAGCGCCAGGCGGGCGTGGGGCGCGGCAGCGCGGACAGCGGCGTGTTCATGTCGCGGCCCTTATTTCACGCCGTGCATCAGCTTGTTGACCAGCGGCGCGAACAGCATGAACGCCGCGCCGAACACGAAGCCCGCGATCGCGATCTGGGTGTAGATCGCCGCGTACTGCTCGATGCCCGCGTTGCCGCTGGCGCCGCCACCCGAGGCCACCGCCGCCACCGCGCCGGCGACGAAGTTGCCGATCGCCGTGCACAGGAACCAGGCGCCCATGGCCAGGCCGGTGTCGCGCATGGCCGCCAGCTTGGTGACCATGGACAGGCCGATCGGCGACAGGCAGAGCTCGCCCATCGTATTGATCAGGTAGGCCAGCGCAAGGATCTCCCAAGCGATGCGGACCTCGGTGCCGGTCTGGTCGCCGATGCTGGCCACCAGCACGCTGAAGCCAATCGCCACCAGGATCACCGCGATGCCGAACTTGCGGGGTATGGACGGGTTGATGCCGCGCGCTTCGAGCCGCGGCCACAACCAGGCGAACACCGGCGCCATCAGGATGATGAAGATCGGGTTGGCGGACTGGAACACGGTGAAGTCGAAGGGCGCGTCCACGTGATCCTTGGCGAAGAAGTTCAGCGACGAACCCGCCTGCTCGAACATGCCCCAGAACAGGATCTTGGCCAGGAACAGCAGCAGCATCGCGATGTAGCGGTGCAGCTGCACCTTGTCGCCGCTGCGCACGCCCGAAGCGATGAAGTAGACCGTCAGCGCGAGGAACAGGCCGATCAGCAGATAGCCGACCAGCGTCTTCTGGTTGAGCAGCAGATAGACCAGTGGCACCGCCACCAGCGCGCCCAGCACCACCACCAGGACGCGCGCGGCGCCGTTGCCTTCAGGCGGCGCCTTGCCGATATCGCCCATCGTGGCGATGCGCCACTGGAACACCACCAGGCCCAGCAGCATGCCGATGCCGGCGGTGAAGAAGCCCCATTCGTAGCCGAAGCGCGCGCCGATCAGGGTGCCGCACACCAGGGGCGCCAGCGCGCCGCCTGCGTTGATGCCCATGTAGAACCAGGTGAAGCCGGAGTCACGACGCACGTCCTCGGGCGCGTACAGCCGGCCGACCATGGTCGAGATGTTCGGCTTGAACAGGCCATTGCCGACCACGATCAGCGACAGGCCCAGCAGGAACCACTGCAGATCCTTGACCAGCAGCAGGAACAGCCCCGCCGCCATCAGCAGGCCGCCGATGACGATCGACTTGCGGTAGCCGATGTAACGGTCGGCGATGAAGCCGCCGAAGATGCCGGTGGCGTAGATCAGCGCGGTGTAGGCGCCGTAGGTCAGCGCCGCTTCGGCCTTGGCTTCGCCCTCGGGCAACAGCGAGAAGAAGGTCGCCGCGACGTAGACGGCCAGCAGCGCGCGCATGCCGTAATAGGCGAAACGCTCCCAGAACTCGGAGTGCACCAGTTGCCAGAGTGCCTGCGGATGCCCGAACTTGTCGCCCGGCGGCGGCGGCGTGAACGAAGTGTGGGACGAAACGGGAGCGGCCATGCGGGGTTCCTCTGCTTGAAACGACGCGGCCCGGAGAGTCCGGGCCGCGTGGCGGGTCGTGGAAAGCCGGCGCTTACTTCACGCCGTGCATCAGCTTCTGGATCAGCGGCGCGATGAGGAACAGCAGCACGCCAGGGATCACCAGCGCCCAGAACCCGAACTCGTAGCCGGAGGCTGCGGAGGCGACCGTCATGCCCTCGGCGCCGCTGACGTGGCTGGCGAAGATGCCCGACAGGTTGTTGCCGATGCCGGTCGACAGGAACCAGCCGCCCATGCCGAAACCGACCAGGCGCACCGGCGCCAGCTTGGTCACCATCGACAGGCCGATCGGTGACAGGCAGAGCTCGCCGACGGACTGGATCACGTAGACCATGAACAGGGTCCAGAACGGGATCTTGCCGAAGTCGTCGACCAGGGCCGACAGGGCGAACCACAGCAGGGCGAAGGCGAGGCCGTTGAACAGCAGGCCCAGGCCGAACTTGCGCGGGATGGACGGATTGGCGCGGCCCATCGCGACCCACAACCAGGCCATCAGCGGTGCGAGGGTGATGATCGCCAGCGAGTTCACCGACTGGAACCAGGCCACCGGCCAGGTCCATCCGAACATCTCGCGATCGACGATTTCGTTGGCGAGGAAGGTGAAGGAACTGCCCGCCTGCTCGAAGAAGCACCAGAACAGCACGTTGAAGGCGAAGATGATCAGCATCGCGATCACCATGTCGCGCTGCCTGCTGCCCTCGCGGATGCCCTCGACCAGCAGCATCACGCCCAGGCCGATGAACATCGCCGTCAGGATCCACTGCAACGTGCTGGCACCGAGCGAAAGCAGGAAGTAGATGACCGGGATGGCGATCAGGGCGCCGATCGCCGTGTAGAGCACGCGGGCCTTGCTCTCTCCGCCCTCGTTGGGCCGGCCCACGCCCTGCAGCTGGCGGCGGCCGAACCAGAACCAGACCAAGCTGATCAGCATGCCGACGCCCGACGCGATGAACACGACCTTGTAGGACGGGAACTGCGTCGTCCCGAACACCTGTTCGGCCAGCCAGCCGGTCAGCAGCGGCGCGATCATCGCACCGAGGTTGATGCCCATGTAGAACAGCGTGAAGCCCGAATCGCGGCGCTCGTCGGTGACCGAATAGAGTTTGCCGACCATCGTCGAGATGTTGGGCTTGAACAGGCCATTGCCGGCGATGATGGTCGCCAGGCCGAGGTTGAAGACCTGTTCACTGGGCACCGCGATCATGAACAGGCCCGCGGCCATGATGACCGCGCCCAGCAGGATCGAGCGCTGGTAGCCGATGATCCGGTCGGCGACGTAACCGCCGAAG
Organism: uncultured Arenimonas sp.; assembly: GCA_946480565.1. The sequence goes on from CAMLKR010000006.1 coordinate 46,768, forward strand.
ATCGCCGCCGCATACACCAGGGCCAGGTAGGCGCCATAGGTCTGGTTGGCCGGCGTCTGGCCGCTGCCGTCGCCGCCGTGGAACTGGGCGACGATGTAGAGCACCAGGGCCCAGCGGATGCCGTAGAAGGCGAACCGCTCCCAGAACTCGGTCATGAACAGCATCCACAGCGGCCTGGGATGTCCGAGCAGCTGCGAGTACTGCGGAATGGGCGCCTCGTTGGGCGTGGTGGCGGCACCGCTCATGCGGTCTCTCCCCTGGATTCTAGTGATTGGAATTGTGGTTGCTGCGCCCCAGGCCGGCAGAAGCGGCACCGCGGGGCCCGGAAGGTGTAACCGCTGCGGCCGATCCCGTCAAACCTGAACGTCCGCGGCCGCGCCTCACCCCGGCTGCCCCAGCACCGTGCGCACCTCGAACAGCTCCGGGAAGAAGGTCAGGTCCAGGGCCTGCTTCAGGAAGCCCACGCCCGAGCTGCCGCCGGTGCCGCGGCGGTAACCGATGATGCGTTCCACTGTCTTCATGTGCCTGAACCGCCAGAACTGGAAGCTGGCCTCCACGTCCACCAGCTGCTCGCAGGTGGCGTAGGCCTCCCAGTGCTGGTCGGTGTCTTCGTAGATGGCCTTGAACACCGGGATCAGGCCGGGCTCGCGCACGTGGGGCTTCGACCAGTCGCGTTCGACGCAGGCCGCGGGGATCGCATACCCGCGGCGGTGCAGGTGGCGCAGGAATTCGTCGTACAGGCTGGGCGCGTCCAGGGCCTGCTGCAGCACGGCGGTGGCGGCGGGGTCGTGGCCGAACACCTTCACCATGTCCGCGTTCTTGTTGCCCAGCAGGAACTCGACCAGCCGGTACTGCAGGGACTGGAAACCCGAGGCCGGGCCCAGCACGTCGCGGAAGGCCAGGTAGTCGGCCGGGGTCAGGGTCTCGAGCACCGACCACTGCTCGGTGAGCTGGCGCTGCACCAGCTTCACCCGGGCCAGGATCTTCTGCATCGGGTCCAGCTGGTCCTCCTGCAGGCAGCGGATCGCCGCCCGCAGCTCGTGGATCACCAGCTTCAGCCACAGCTCGGCCACGTGGTGCTGGACGATGAACAGCATCTCGTCGTGGTGGGCGGGGTCGGACAGGGGCTTCTGGGCCGACAGCAGGGTGTCGAGCTGCAGGTAGCCGCCGTAGCTCAGCCGGTCCCGCAGGTCGGTGGTGATGCCCTGCTCGAGGGCGCGCTGGTTGGGGGGCTGGGTCATGGGGTCGGGCTTTGGGCGTGAAGGGGGGAAGTCTGTCATGCGGGCGACGTATTTTCCGATATAAACTGCGACCTCTGTCACGGTCCGGCAGGGGCCCTTCGGGGG
>CAMLKR010000007.1 GCA_946480565.1 uncultured Arenimonas sp.
TGACGGTGGCCAGCATGCCCATGTGGTCGCCGGTGACGCGGTCCATGCCCGCCGCCGCCAGCCCGGCGCCGCGGAAGATGTTGCCGCCGCCGATCACCAGGCCGATCTCGGCGCCCGCGCGCTGGGCCTCGACGATCTCGATGGCCAGGGCCTTGATCACCGCCGGGTCGATGCCGTAGTCCACGTTCCCCATCAGGGCCTCGCCGGAGAGCTTGAGCAGGATTCGGCGGTACTTGAGGGAAGGGGTGCTCATGGGGCTCTCCGGGGCGGGCAAACGGCGGGATTCTAGCCGATCGCGCCCCGGGCCGTGACGATGGCGTCGTTTTCCGAGCGTGTCGGCGCCGGCCGCGGAGGCGGTTGCCGGGCGCCACGCCGGCACCGTAGGGTGGGGCGAACGAATGCAGGGAGTCCCCCGATGGCGATCAAGACGCTCGACCAGTTCCTGGCCGAATCCGCCCAGAAGGACGCGTCGCCCGACGCGTTCGAACTGGAGAACCCGCGCCTGCTCGAGATCCGGCTCGCCGGCCGGGTCTGGACCAAGGCCGGGGCGATGGTGGCCTATCACGGCGACGTGCGTTTCACCCGCCAGGGCCTGGCCGAGCAGGGCCTGGCGACGCTGCTGAAGAAGGCGGTGAGCGGCGAGGGCATGCGGCTGATGAAGGCCGAGGGCAAGGGCCGGGTCTACGTGGCCGACGCCGGCAAGAAGGTGACGCTGCTGCGGATGCAGGGCGACACCATCTTCGTGAACGGCAACGACGTGCTGGCCTTCGAGGACGGCATCGACTCCGAGATCACGATGATGCGGCGCATGGCCGGCATGATGTCGGGCGGCCTGTTCAACGTGCGGTTGAGCGGCAGCGGCCTGGTGGCCATCACCTCGCACTACGAGCCGATGACGCTGCGGGTGTCGCGCAAGGACGGCCCCATCTTCACCGACCCCAACGCCACGGTCGCCTGGTCCGGCGGCCTGCGCCCGGAAGTCGCCACCGACATCACCTTGGGCACGCTGTTCGGCCGCGGCTCGGGCGAAAGCATCCAGCTGAAATTCCACGGCGAGGGCTGGGTCGTCGTCCAGCCCTACGAGGAGGTCTACTTCCAGCAGCGCGGAGGCTGAGCTGCGCTTGCCCCCGGGAGACGGCCTGCTGCACGATCGGCGCCGGCCGGTGTGTCGCCGGCCCAACTCAAGGGAACCAGGATGACGAATATCTTCAAGGGGACGCTGGCGCTGCTGCTGGCGGTTTTGTCCGGCAGCGCTGGCGCACAGTCGATCGAGTGGCCGCAGGACCTGCCGCCGGTTCCGGCCGACAAGGCGCAGATTGTTTTCGTGAAGCCGGGTGGCGGCATGTGGGCGGGCCTGCCGGTCGGCGTGCTGGAGATCGTCGGCGAGAAGCGCGAGCTGATCGGCGTGCTCAGCCAGAGCGAACGCGTGACCTACGACGTGTCGCCCGGAAAGCACCGCTTCATGTCGCACATCACGCCCGCCGTGGTGCACTTCCTCGACGCCGAGGTCGAGGCCGGCAAGCGCTACGTCGTGCTGGTGCGTTTCCTCTACGGCAACGGCTTCCAGCTGCGGCCGATCCGTCCGGGCGAGCAGGGCGACTTCAGCACGTCCAATCCGGATTTCCCGGAGTGGCTGAGCGACACCGACGCGGCCGACCCCAAGCACGCGAAGGTGCGCTGGTACCTGCGCAAGGACGACAAGGTGGCCAAGCACCAGGCCAGCTTCCAGCCCTACTGGGACAGGAAGACCGACGCCGAGCGCGACGAGCTGACGCTCCGAGTGCAGGACGCCCTCTGACCTAATCGGTTCCGGCGGCAACAAAAAACCCCGCAGCAATGCGGGGTTTTTCTTTCTCCCTGATCCAGCCTGGAGGAAAGCCCCCTTGGTAAGGGGGCGCGCCGAAGGCGCGGGGATCGGAAGTGGTGAGGCCGGGGCCCGAGATACGCGCAGCGGATCTTGGGGGTGGTTGGGCGAATGCCCAACCATCGCCATCAGACCGCCATGGCCTTGGCGACTTCCGCGGCGTAGTCCTCGACGACCTTCTCGATGCCTTCGCCGACCGCCAGGCGCTGGAAGCCGACCACGTCGGCGCCGGCGGCCTTCAGGGCCTGCTCGACCGTCTGGTCGGTGTTGAGCACGTAGGGCTGGCCGTACAGGGTCACCTCGTTGACGATCTTGGCGACCTTGCCGCTGATGATCTTCTCGAGGATCTCGGCCGGCTTGGCCTTGTCCTTGTCCGACATCTTGGCCAGCTCGATTTCCTTTTCCTTGGCCAGGAACTCGGCCGGCACGTCGGCCGCCTTGTTGTAGGGCGGGTTCATCGCCGCGACGTGCATGGCGATGCCGCGGGCCAGCTCGGCGTCGCCGCCCTTGAGCTCGACCAGCACGCCGATGCGGCCGCCGTGGATGTAGGCGGCGACGTTGTTCGTGGTGTCCACCTTGGCCAGGCGGCGCACGTCCACCTTCTCGCCGACCTTGGCGATGACGGCGGCGCGGGCTTCCTCGACGGTCTCGCCGGACGGCAGCTTGGCCGACTTCAACGCTTCGGCATCGGCGGCGCCGGAGGCCAGCGCGGCCTGGGCGACGGCATTGGTGAAGGAGACGAAGTTGTCGTCCTTGGCCACGAAGTCGGTTTCCGAGTTGACCTCGACCAGCACGGCCTTGCCGCCGTTGGTGGCGGCGACGATGCGGCCTTCCGCGGCGACGCGGTCGGCCTTCTTGTCGGCCTTGGCCAGGCCCGACTTGCGCAGCCACTCGGCCGCGGCGTCGATGTCGCCGCCGGTGGTGGTGAGCGCCTTCTTGCACTCCATCATGCCGGCGCCAGTGCGCTCGCGCAGATCCTTCACGAGGGAAGCGGTGATTTCCATGGGGTTCTCCAGCTATTTGATTGGGCGCGCCGACGGTATCGGTGCGCTCGAAAGATGGGCCGCGGCGCAGTGTCGCGCCGCGGCATGACGCAGGTGTTGCTTAGCGCTTGTCGCCGGCCGGACGGCGGGCCGGGCGCTTGTCGTCGCGCGGGGGGCGCGGGCCACGCGGGGCGGCCTTCTTGTCTTCCTTGGCGACCGGGTTGCCTTCGGCGTCGAGTTCGACGAAGTCGTCGGCGGCCACGTGGGCCTGCGGCGAGGCGGCCTTGCCCTCGAGCACGGCGTCGGCGGCGGCGCGCACGTACAGCTGCACGGCGCGGATGGCGTCGTCGTTGCCCGGGATCGGGTAGTCCACCAGGTTCGGGTCGTAGTTGGTGTCGACCACGGCGATGACCGGGATGCCGAGCTTCTTGGCTTCCTGCACGGCGATGTTCTCGTGGCCGATGTCGATCACGAACAGCGCGTCCGGCAGGCGGTTCATCTCCTTGATGCCGCCCAGCGACGATTCCAGCTTGTCGCGCTCGCGGCGCAGGCCCAGCACTTCGTGCTTGACCAGCTTCTCGAAGGTGCCGTCGGTTTCGGCGGCCTCGAGCTCCTTCAGGCGGGCGACCGACTTCTTCACGGTGGCGAAGTTGGTCAGGGTGCCGCCCAGCCAGCGCATGCTCATGTACGGCTGGTTGCAGCGGGTCGCCTCTTCCTTGATGGACTCGCGGGCCGAACGCTTGGTGCCGACGAACAGGATGGTGCCGCGCTTCTGGGCGATGGCCGAGATGAAGTTCATCGCGTCCACGAACAGCGGCAGCGTCTTCTCGAGGTTGATGATGTGGATCTTGCCGCGGGCGCCGAAGATGTACGGGCCCATCTTGGGGTTCCAGTAGCGGGTCTGGTGGCCGAAGTGCACGCCGGCTTCCAGCATCTGGCGCATGGTGACCTGGGTCATAACGGTATTTCCTTTCACGACAGGGAGCCGGCCGCGCGCTGGCGGCTTCGGAGCTCCGGGGTTGGGCCTCCGCCAGGCTGCCGTCTCGAACCTCGGGAGGACCCGAGGCACCCCGGGACGGGGGAAGGCCTGGCGTGTGTATTCGCCGGTGACGCCCGGCGTGGGCGGTTCGAGGCCGGGCAAGCCGGTTTTCGAGCCGCGGGAGTATAGCCCGCTGGCCCAAGTACCCGCAAGTAAGGGATAATCCCGGCCCATGAGGATCACCATCAAGACCCCCGAGGACATCGAGCGCATGCGCGTGGCCGGCCGCCTGGCCGCCGAGGTGCTGCAGGTGGTCGCCCCGCACGTGAAGCCGGGCGTGACCACCGCCGAACTGGACCGGATCTGCCACGACCACATCGTGGACGTGCAGAAGGCCATTCCGGCCAATGTCGGCTACAAGGGCTTCCCGGCCACCATCTGCACCTCGGTCAACAACGTCATCTGCCACGGCATCCCGTCCGAGGCCAAGGTCCTGAAGGACGGCGACATCGTCAACATCGACGTCACCGTGATCAAGGACGGCTGGCACGGCGACACCAGCCGCATGTATTTCGTCGGCGAGCCCAGCATCAAGGCCAAGCGCCTGGTCGAGGTGACGCGCGAGGCCATGTTCCGGGGTATCCGGGCGGTCAGGCCCGGCGCGACCCTGGGCGACATCGGCCACGCCATCCAGACCTATGCCGAGGCCCAGCGCTTCAGCGTGGTGCGCGAGTACTGCGGCCACGGCATCGGCCAGATCTACCACGAGGACCCGCAGGTCCTGCACTACGGCCAGCCGATGAGCGGCGTGGTGCTGCAGAAGGGCATGACCTTCACCATCGAGCCGATGATCAACGAGGGCAGCCGCCACACCAAGCTGCTCAACGACGGCTGGACCGTGGTGACCCGCGACAAGTCGCTGTCGGCGCAGTGGGAGCACACGGTGGCGGTCACCGACGACGGCGTCGAGATCCTGACCCGCCTGCCCGGCGACGACAACGAGCTGTGACCGGGGCCGGCCGATGAGCGCCGTCCCTGCCTCGCCCGAACTCCCGCTGTCCGCGGCCCTGGCCGCCGCCCCGGACGATGCCGCCTGGCGCGACACCGCCAGGTCCGGCCTGGTCGCGCGCCGCGCCGAACTGCGCCGCCGCTTCGAGGCCGGCGAGGCGATCGACCGACTGGTGTCGCTGTGCAACGAGGCCAGCGACACCGTCGTGGTCTCGGCCTGGACGCGCGACCTGCCCCCCGGCGCCGCGCTGGACCTGCTGGCCACCGGCGGCTACGGCCGGGCCGAACTCTATCCGCAATCCGACATCGACCTGCTGGTGCTGGGCGAGCCGGAGGCCCAGAAGGCGCACGAGGCCGCGATCGGCCGCTTCTTCTCCCGGCTCTGGGACGCCGGCCTGGCCACCAGCCAGGCCGTGCGTTCGATCGCCCAGTGCGTGGAATCGGCGCGCGCGGACATCACCGTGCTCACCGCGCTGATGGAGTGCCGCGTGCTGGCCGGCGACGACGCGGCGCCGTCCCGCCTGGCCGCCGCGCTGGCGCCGTCGGTGCTGTGGCCGCCGGCCGCCTACTTCGACGCCAAGCGCGCCGAACAGCGCGCCCGCCACGCCCGCTTCCACGACACCGCCCACAACCTGGAACCCAACATCAAGGAAGGCCCGGGCGGGCTGCGCGACCTGCAGACCGTCACCTGGATGGGCATGCGCCTGTACGGCGTGCCCGGCCTGCGCGCCCTGGTGCCGCTGGGCCTGCTGGGCGAGGACGAGTGCGCCAGCCTGGAACGCGAGTGGCGGGTGCTGGCGCGGCTGCGTTTCGGCCTGCACCTGCTGGCCAACCGGCGCGAGGAACGCCTGGGCTTCGACCACCAGAAGACCCTGGCGGCGATGCTGGGCCTGAAGGACGAACACCGCGACAACCTGGCGGTGGAGCAGATGATGCAGGGCTTCTTCCGCAGTGCCGCCACGGTGATGCGGATCAACGACCGGCTGCTGCAGCGTTTCGAGGAGCAGCTCTCCGGCCACGAGGCGCCGCAGCCGGCGGGCGAGGGCTACGAACTGCGCCACGGCTACCTGGCGATGCGCGCGCCGGACACCCTGCGCGAAGGCCTGGCGCCGATGCTGGCGCTGTTCGCGGCCTGGGACGCGAACCCCGACGCGCGCGGCCTGCATTCCGAGACCGCGCGCGCCCTGGGCGAATCGCTCCACGCGGTCCGTCCCTACGACGAACAGCCGCCGGAGGTGCGCCAGCAGTTCATGCAGCTGTTGCAGTCGCGCCAGGCGGTGGCCACGCTGACCCGCATGGCGCGGCTGGGCGTGCTGGCGCGCTACCTGCCGGCCTTCGGCAAGGTCTCGGGCCGCATGCAGTACGACCTCTTCCACGTCTACACCGTGGACCAGCACACGCTGACCGTGCTGGCGCACATGGACGGCTTCGCGCGCCGGGTGGACGAACGTTTCGCCATCGCCCACGAAGTGCTGCCGCGCCTGCGCAAGCCGCACCTGCTGCTGCTGGCCGGTCTTTTTCACGACATCGCCAAGGGCCGCGGCGGCGACCATTCGGAGCTGGGCGCGGTGGACGCGCGCGCCTTCGCCGCCGCGCACGCCCTGCCGGAGGCCGACGCCGACCTGCTGGCCTGGCTGGTCGAACAGCACCTGCTGATGTCGGTGACCGCGCAGCGCCAGGACATCTCCGACCCGGACGTGGTGGCGCGCTTCGCCGGCAAGGTCGCCGACCGCGAACACCTGGACTACCTCTACCTGCTCACCTGCGCCGACATCGCCGGCACCAGCCCCAAGCTCTGGAATGCCTGGAAGGACCGGCTGCTGGCCGACCTGTACGCGGCCACGCGCTTCGCGCTGCGGCGCGGGCTCGAGAACCGCGTGCACGCCAACGAGATCATGGCCGAGACCCGCGCCGTGGCGATGGAGCGCCTGCTGGGCGAGGGCTTGGACCAGGCCGAGGTCGAGCGCATCTGGGCGGCCTATCCCGACGTCGGCTTCCTGCGCTACCGGCCCGAACAGATCGCCTGGCAGACCCGCGGCATCGCCGAATCCGGCGGCGCGGAAACCCTGGTGCTGGTGCGCCCCCACCTGCAGGACAGCGGCCTGGAGGTGTTCGTGCGCACGCCCGACCGCGACGGCCTGTTCGCCGCCATCGTCGCCACGCTCGACCGGCTCGGCCTGAACGTGTTGGAAGCGCGCGTGCTCAACTCCGCCGACGGCCACGCCCTCGACTCCTTCCAGCTGATCGCGCCGCAGGGCACGCCGCCCGAACCGGCCGCGGTGGTGTCGGCGCTGCAGTCCGCGCTGCGCGATCCGGCCCGCGTGCGCCCGGCCAAACGCGCCGCGCCGCGCCAGCTGCGCCACTTCCGGGTGCCGGCGCGGGTGGACTTCGACCACCTGGCCGACGGCAGCCGCACCCGCATGAGCCTGGTCTGCACCGACCAGCCCGGCCTGCTGGCCGGCGTGGCCCAGGTGCTGCGCCAGCACCGGCTGCGCGTGCACGATGCCCGCATCGCCACCTTCGGCGAGAAGGTGGAGGACTTCTTCCTGCTCACCGACGAGCGCGACCGCGCGATCGGCGACCAGGCCCTTTTGGACAAGCTGCGCCAGGCCATCGTGGCCTGCGTCGATGGAGAGACGGAACATGGCAAGAAAGAAGCCCAGCACTGAGCAGCTGCAGGCCATCATCGAGGACGCCTTCGAGCGCCGCGCCACGCTGAGCGTGGCCGAGATCGACGGCTCCACCCGCCCTGCGGTGGAGGAGGCGATCGCGCTGCTGGAGTCGGGCAAGGCGCGCGTGGCCACGCCGGCCGGCAAGGGCTGGGAGACCCAGCAGTGGCTGAAGAAGGCGGTGCTGCTGTATTTCCGCGTCAACGACATGCAGCTGGTGGAAAGCTATCCGGCGCCCTACTGGGACAAGGTGCCGCTGCGCTTCGAAGGCTTCGACGAGGCCGACTTCCAGAAGCTGGGCGCGCGCGTGGTTCCCGGCGCGATCGTCCGCGCCGGCGCCCACATCGGCAAGGACGTGGTGCTGATGCCGAGCTTCGTGAACATCGGCGCCCACGTCGGCGCCGGCACCATGGTCGACACCTGGGCCACGGTCGGCAGCTGTGCCCAGATCGGCAAGAACTGCCACCTGTCCGGCGGCGCCGGCATCGGGGGCGTGCTCGAGCCGCTGCAGGCCAGCCCGACGATCATCGAGGACGACTGCTTCATCGGCGCCCGCGCCGAGGTGGTGGAAGGCGTGGTGGTGGAGAAGGGCAGCGTGATCGGCATGGGCGTGTTCATCGGCCAGAGCACGCGCATCTACAACCGCGCCACCGGCGAGATCACGTATGGCCGCGTGCCGGCCGGCAGCGTGGTGGTTTCGGGCTCGCTGCCCTCGGCCGACGGGAAATACTCGCTGTACTGCGCCGTGATCGTGAAGCAGGTAGACGCCAAGACCCGCGCCAAGACCTCGGTGAACGAACTGCTGCGGGGCGCCGCCGAATGAGCGTCACCGTCTACGGCCTTGACAACTGCGATACCTGCAGGAAGGCGCGCAACTGGCTCAAGCGTTTCGAGATCGAGCACAGCTTCGTCGACTACCGCGCGAACCGCGTGCCGGCCGAAACCCTGAAGGCCTGGGCGAACCAGCTCGGCGGCTGGGACAAGTTGATCAACAAGGCCTCGACCACCTGGCGCCAGCTGCCGGAGGCGCGCAAGTCGCCCGGAAGCGACCCGGAATGGACCCTGCTGCTGAAGGAGCATCCGGCGCTGGTGAAACGTCCGGTGCTGGTCACGGCCGACGGCACCGTCGGCGTCGGTTTCACCGACAATGCCTGGAAGCTGCGCTTCGGGATCAAGAAATGAGCGACGTGCTGGCCCTGACCCGCGACCTGATCGCCCGGCCCTCGGTGACGCCGGACGACGCCGGCTGCCAGGCGCTGATCTCGGAACGGCTGGCGAAGGCCGGCTTCCGCTGCGAACAGATCGATTTCGGCGCGGTGAAGAACCTCTGGGCCACGCACGGCCAGGGCGGCGAGGTGCTGTGTTTCCTGGGCCACACCGACGTGGTGCCGCCCGGCCCGCGCGAGGCCTGGGCCAGCGATCCCTTCGAGCCGACCGAACGCGACGGCCATCTCTACGGCCGCGGCGCCGCCGACATGAAGGGCAGCGTCGCCGCCTTCGTGGTCGCGCTGGAACAATTCGTGGCGGCGCACCCGCGGCATCCGGGCACCATCGCCCTGCTGCTGACCTCGGACGAGGAGGGCGACGCCATCGATGGCGTGCGCCGCGTCGCCGAGCACTTCCGCCGCAGCGGCCAGCCGATCCACTTCTGCGTCACCGGCGAGCCCTCGTCGAAGGAACGACTCGGCGACCTGCTGCGCGTCGGCCGCCGCGGCACCCTGTCGGGCTCCCTGACCGTGCGCGGCATCCAGGGCCACGTGGCCTATCCCGAGAAGGCGCGCAACCCGATCCACCAGGCCATGCCGGCGCTGGCCGAGCTCTGCGCGCGCCGCTGGGACGAGGGCTATCCGGAGTTCCCGGCCTCCAGCTTCCAGATCTCCAACATCCACGCCGGCACCGGCGCCAACAACGTCATCCCGGGCCACTGCGAGGTGGTGTTCAACTTCCGCTACAACCCGGGCTGGCAGGCCGAAGCGCTGGAGGCCGAGGTGCAGGCCGCGCTCGATCGCCACGGCCTGGAATACGACCTGCGCTGGCACCGCGGCGGTGAACCTTTCCGCACCGGCGAGGGCCGGCTGCGCGCCGCCGCGCGCGGCGTGATGCAGGAGCTGTGCGGGGTGGTGCCGGAGGAAAACACCGGCGGCGGCACTTCGGATGCCCGTTTCATCGCGCCCCTTGGCGCCGAAGTGGTGGAGCTGGGGCCCATCAACGCCAGCATCCACAAGGTGGACGAGCGCGTGGCACTGGCGGAACTCGAGCGTCTCCCCACGCTTTACCGAGCCATCGCCGAGCGCCTGCTGCTCGCCTGAACCTCCCGCCGTCTCCCCCGGTGTAAGTCAGGCCGCCGCGTTGAACCAGGCGCGTTCGGCGCGGTCCGCGACCTTGTGGTCCTTGAGCTCGCGCAGGATGCCCAGCACCTCGCGGTGCACCGCGACCAGGCCCTCGTGCCGGGCGTGCCGGGTCTCGTGGTAGACCACCGCCAGCCACATCGCGACCGCGCGCTGGCGCAGCTGGATCGAGCGATCGGCCACGCGCCTGGCCGCGGTGGCGGCCACCGGGCTCCAGGGCCGGTACATCGAAGGGTCGTTGTCCCCGTGCAGGTGCGGCTGCGGCAGCACGGCCGCGGCCTGGATCTCGGCCAGGGTCATGTCCGCGGCCTGCTTGCGCTGTTCGGGGTTCATGCCCAGCACGGCCTGGCGGACGGCGCCGGCCTGGCGGGCAAGCATGCTGCGACGCCATTGCGTCAGCACTGAAATCAAAAGGTCCATCCGAATCCACCTCGCCGGTTCTACGAATCGGTGTGGCAGATCGCTCCCCCTGACGGCGATCTTCCCGTCCCTGCGCCGGCGGAGCGGGCCGGGCAGCGCCCCGTTTATGGCCGAAATCGTGACGCCTGTCAGCTTCTGTTCACCAAAGTGTGAACTTGTTCACATTTTCGGCCGGAGTTCGAGGCGGTGTTCGGTTGCCCCGGGCAGGAAGGGCGTGGCCTCGCCGCGCACCCAGGCGTCGTGGCCCGCGCCCCAGAACGGCGACAGCGGGTGGCCACTCTGGCCGCCGGGCATGTGGATGAAGCCCTCGGCCTCGTGGCCCGGCGCGACCACCATGCGCTGGCTGGCGCCGAAGGCCGGACCCTGCACCCGCGGCATGTTGCCGTCGCCGGGCAGCGGGTCGGCCGGCATGCACAGCCAGGATTTCGCGAAGGCCGGCAGCGCGCCGGCCAGCGGATGGCAGATCGCCGCGGTGTTGCGCGAGCCCCAGGTGCGCGCGCCGGCCGGCCCGCGGATCTGGTCGCGCACCTGCTGGGCGGCGTCGGCCAGCAGCGCGTCCCAGCTGCTGAACTTGCGCGGCAGCAGGTGCGCCGGCCGCTGCTGCAGCAGCGGCCAGGCCACCGATTCCATCTGCGGCAGGTCGGGCATCACGAAGTCCTTGCCCAGGGCCACCTGGGCCGGCGCCAGCAGGCCGTTCTGGATGCGCTCGATCACCGCCAGCCGCCAGGCCCGCACCAGCCGGTAGCTGGTGGAGTCGACGCTGGCGCGGCCGTCCCAGGTCGCAGCCTCGCGGGCGAGGGACTGCAGGGCCTCGTCGTCGTTGCGTTTGGCTTCTTCGAGCAGCGCCCGGTGCCAGCGTTCGAGGAAGAGGGCGCGGTGATCGAGCTGGATCGCCAGCAGGTCGGCTTCGGTGAAGCGGTCCTTGGCGTACAGGGCGTCGCGGATCTGTTTCGCCCGCGCGCCGTTGGCATAACCGGCGTCGCCGACCAGCTCCAGTGCGGCGCCGTCCACGGTGCGCGCGTTGGCGGTCCACAGGCGGCCGTCGGGCGGGTCCACCAGGCTGGGGTTTTCGGTGGGCGCCAGCCAGCCGGCCCAGCGGCAGGCGGCCTCGACCTTCAGCGGGCCGGTGGGCGCGCATTCGCCGGCGCGCTGAGGCATCTGTGCGGTCAGGCGCCAGGCGATGCGGCCGTGTTTGTCGCCGATCACCAGGTTCTGGGCGGGAATGCCGGCGGTGTCGGCCACGGCCAGGCCCGCGTCCAGGTCGCCGGCGTGGGCCATGTCGGCCAGGCCGAAGTTCAGCGCGCCGGGAAGCTGGGCGGTCCAGCGCAGGGCCAGCGAACTTTCGCCGTCCAGCTCCGCGGTGATCGGGCCCCAGCGCGTATCGCGCACCTTCAGCTCCACCGGCTCGCCGCCCTTCACCTGGATCCACTCGCTGGTGGTGCGTACCGCGGCCTGGCCGCCCGGCACGTAGTAGCGCTGACGGTCCTTGTCGGCCCAGTCGACGCGGTAGAAGTCCAGCCAGTCGCCGTAGCTGTTGGTGAAGCCCCAGGCCACGTGGCCGTTGCTGCCGACGATCACCGCCGGGATGCCGGGCAGGGTGAAGCCGGAAACGTCCACCTTGCCGCCGGGCGCGCGCGGGTCGGCGTACTCCAGGCGCGCGCGGAACCAGATGTTCGGCGCGCGCAGGCCCAGATGCATGTCGTCGGCGACGATGGCGCGGCCGTCGGCGGTGAGCTTGCCCGAGACCGCGAAGTTGTTGCTGCCTGGCGCGGCGGGTTCGGACACCCGGTAGCCCGGGTTGTCCCAGGCGGTGGGCAGCTTGCGCAGGTCGAGCACCTCGGCCGGCGGCAGTGCCACGTTGCCGCGCGCCTCGCCGACCAGGGGCGCGTCCCATTCGCTGCCGTCGGTGGCGATGAGCGCATAAAGTCCCGGCGGCACCGACTCGCGGATGCGCCACAGCGCCAGCTCGCGCGAATTGGTTTCGTCCTGCAGGTCGAAGAACATCGCGTAACCGGCCAGCGCGGTGTCGGCGACCGTCCAGGGCTCGGGTTCGGCCTGCAGCAGCAGGTAGGGCCAGGGTTTGCGGTCCAGCGCGGCCAGGCCGGCGTTGACGCCGTCGGCATAGGCCTGCAGCACCGGCAGGCGTCCGCCCGCCACCGCTTCCAGGCTTTCGCCCAGCCGCGCGCGCAGGCGGTGCACCCGCACGACCTTGTCGCGTTCGATGGCCAGCGGGCCGAACAGCGCCGACAGCTCGCCGGCGGCCGAACGCCGCAGCAGGTCCATCTCGAAATAACGCTCCTGGGCGTGCACGAAGCCCAGGGCGCGGGCGGCGTCGGTTTCGTCGGCGGCGGTGATGGTCGCCACGCCCAGGGCATCGCGCTCCACCGTCGCCGGGGCCGACAGGCCGGGCAGGGCGAGTTCGCCCTCGAGTTCGGCCAGGCTGCCGCGCCATACGAACAAGCCTGCCAGCACCGCCAGAACGCCCAGGACCAGGAGCACCGCCAGCAGGCGGAGGCCGACGCGGAAAAGCTTGGGCATGGACGGCTCGCTTGCGGGCATTCGGGGACTGTGCCTAGGATGGCCCATGTCCTGCCGTGCCGCCATCGCCCTCGCCATGAACTCCGACCCGTCCCGGGCCGGACGCGACGTCGCGGTCAATAACGCCAACAACAACAATCGTCCCCGCCCGCGGGTCGACGACTAGGCGCGCTCCACTTCCCAGCCCCCAGTCCACGACGGCCCGCACTGACGAAGTGCGGGCCGTCTGCTTTTGCGTCCTCGAAACCCAGCCCAAAGGAGTTGCGCCATGTGTTCCATCCTCGGAGTCCACGATGCCCGGCCCGGTGCCGACCTGATGCCGCTGCGCCCGCTGGCGCTTTCGCTGTCGGCGCGCCAGCGCCACCGCGGCCCGGACTGGTCCGGCGTGTACGCGGAACCGCGCTGCCTGCTGGTGCACGAGCGCCTGGCCATCGTCGACCCGGCCGGCGGCGCCCAGCCCCTGCGCTCGGGCGACGGCCGCCTGGCCCTGGCGGTGAACGGCGAGATCTACAACCATCGCGAACTCGAACGCGCGTCCACGGTCGCCTATGAATTCCAGACCGGCTCGGACTGCGAGGTGATCAATGCGCTGTACCTGGAGCACGGCTCCGCGGGCGTGGCGAAACTCAACGGCATCTACGCCTTCGCGCTGTGGGACGCCGCGCAGGGCCGGCTGCTGGTCGCCCGCGACCCGCTAGGCGTCTGCCCGCTTTACTGGGGCCACGACGCCGACGGCCGGCTGTGGGTCGCCTCGGAGATGAAGGCCCTGGCGCGGCACTGCGCGGATGTCGCGGTCTTTCCGCCCGGCCACGTCTACGACAGCGCCACCGGTGAGCTCACGTTCTTCCACGAGCGCGCATGGCGCGACTACGGCGCGATGCAGGGCAAGGCCGTGTCGCCGCAGTCCCTGCGCGAAGGCTTCGAACAGGCCGTGCACCGCCAGCTGATGACCGACGTGCCCTATGGCGTGCTGCTGTCGGGCGGCCTGGACTCCTCGCTGGTCGCCGCCTGCGCCGCGCGTTTCGCCCGCCAGCGCGTGGAGGAGGACGACCAGGCCGAAGCCTGGTGGCCGCGCCTGCACAGCTTCGCGATCGGCCTGGAAGGTTCGCCCGACCTGGCCGCCGCCGAAGTCGCCGCCAAGGCCCTGGGCACCGTGCACCACGGCTTCACCTACACGTTCGAGGAAGGCCTGGACGCGCTGCCCGACGTCATCCGCCACGTCGAAACCTATGACGTGACGACCATCCGCGCGTCCACCCCGATGTACCTGCTGGCCCGGCGCATCAAGGCCATGGGCGTGAAGATGGTGCTCAGCGGCGAGGGCAGCGACGAGATCTTCGGCGGTTATCTTTATTTCCACAAGGCGCCGAACGCGCGCGAATTCCACGACGAATGCGTGCGCAAGCTCGGCGCCCTGCACCAGTTCGACTGCGCCCGCGCCAACAAGGCGATGATGGCCTGGGGCGTGGAAGCGCGCGTGCCCTTCCTGGACCTGGAGTTCCTGGACCTGGCGATGGGCATGGATGCGCAGGCCAAGATGGCGGGCCAGGGCCGCATCGAAAAGGCCGTGCTGCGCGAGGCCTTCGAAGGTGCCCTGCCGCCCGAGATCCTGTGGCGCCAGAAGGAGCAGTTCAGCGACGGCGTCGGCTACGGCTGGATCGACGGGCTCAAGGCCCGCGCCGAGGCCTTCGTCAGCGACGCGATGTTCGCCCAGGCCGCGCTGCGGTTCCCGGTCAACCCGCCGCAGACCAAGGAAGCCTACTGGTACCGCGAACTGTTCGAACGCGAATTCCCGGGCGAGGCCTGCGCCCGCACCGTGCCGGGCGGCAAGTCCATCGCCTGTTCCTCGCCGGCGGCGATCGCCTGGGATCCGGCGTTCGCGAACGCCGCCGATCCCTCGGGACGCGCGGTCGCCGGAGTGCATCTGGCGGCGACCTGAGTAGGCGCGCGGCGCGGCTCCGGCCGCGCCGCGTCAGAAACTCGAACCCGGCTGCTGCAGGAAGGCCAGTTCTTCGGGCGTGGACTCGCGGCCGAGGATGGCGTTGCGGTGCGGGTAGCGGCCGAAGCGGTCGACGATGGCCTTGTGCCGGAGCTCGTACTGCAGGTTCTCGGCCGGCGCGTGCGCGCGGTACAAGGCCACGGCGATTTCGTGGATCGCCCGCGATTCGCTGTGCATGTAGGGCAGCAGCAGGAAGTTGTTCTGGATCGGCGAAAGCACCGACGTGGCGCCGGCGCGAACCGCTTCCTGCGCCAGCACCAGCGCCATCGGGTCCTGGGCGAAGGCGGCGGGCGTGCCGCGGTGGATGTTGCGCGAGAACTGGTCCAGCACGATCACCTCGGCCAGGCGGCCATGCGCGGTGCCGCGCCAGCCGTGCAGCTCGCCGGCGGACGCCTGCAGCAGCAGGCCGAGGAAGCGCGCACGCAGCAGCGCGTCGAATTCCGGGTCGACCTTCCACCAGCGCTCGGGCGGTGTCTGCTCGAACCAGAAGGCCAGGATGTCTTCGGCGACGACGTGGTCGGTCATGGCAGGCCCTCCTCAGTGCGCGTGGCCATGCGCGTCGGCGCCGCCTTCGGCGCGGCCGACGGCCACCGGATAACCCAGGCTGATCCAGCCCTGGATGCCCTCGTACAGCACGGCGGTGTTGCGCAGGCCGCCTTCGCGCAGCTTGCGCACCACCGACTCGGCGGCGGCGCGCGGGCATTCGCAGTAGGCGACGATCCAGGTG
Source organism: uncultured Arenimonas sp. (assembly GCA_946480565.1). Next base: position 15,536 of record CAMLKR010000007.1, read on the forward strand.
CCGTCGGTGGGCAGGCTGGCGATCACTTGCTCGCGGCTGGCGTAGTAGGGCGCGGGCACCGCGCCGGCGATGTGCGCCATCTGCCACATCGAGGTGACGCGGGTATCGAGCAGCACCATCTTCCTGCCGGCCTTCAGTTCGCGGTCGAGTTCGGCGGCGCTGACGTAGAGCCCGTCGCGCAGTTCGAAGGTCGGATCGGCCGCGTCCGGGTTCAGCACGATGCGGTCCAGCGGCGGCGGTTCGGCCAGCACCGGCTTGCGCACTTTCCAGCCGCTGGCGCGGCTGCGCAGGAAGGCGGTGAGGCTGTCGATCTGCGGGTCGCTCAGCTGGCCCTGGAAGGCCGGCATCGGCGTGCCGTCGCGGCCGTTGGCGATGGCGTGGCGCAGGAAGGCGTCGGGCGTGAGCGCCAGCATCGCGGCATTGCCCAGCGCGGTGCCGGTGCCGCCTTCGCCCTGGGCGCCGTGGCAGCTGGCGCAGTTCTTCCGGTACAGCTTCGCGCCCTCGGCCACGTCGCCGGTGACCGGCGCGTGGCTGAGCGGGAAGGGCCGGGCCTCGGCCGCCGTGGCCAGCCAGTAGGCGAGGTCGCGGATCTCGTCGCGGCTCATCGGGCCGCCGACCTCGTCCAGGTAGCCGCCCATCGGCGTGCCGGGACGGCCGTAGCTGATCGCCTCGCGCAGCACCATCGGGAAGCCGGTTTCCAGCAGCGAGCGCGAGCGCAGCGAGGGCGCGTGGTCGTTGACGTGGCCCTGGCGCTCCGCGCCATGGCAGAGCGAGCAGTAGCGCTGGTAGTTCGCCTCCGCGGCCTGCAGCTGTGCCGGCGTCGGTGGGGCGGACTGCGCGCCGGCCGCAGGGGCCAGGCCGAAGGAGACGAAAGCCAACAGGCGGAGCAGCGTGCGTGCGGTCATGGCGGCGGCGGGCAAGGGGGTGCGCGCAGCCTATCACCGCGCCATCGCAGAACGGCCGGGGCACGGCGACAAGGGCGCGTTGCCGGCCACGCAGCGCGCCGCTTGAGCGCCCCGCCGTACCGAACCACAATCGGCCTCTGCCGCCCCGCCCCGCGGGCGGCAGGCGAGGAGACCGCACGATGGATAAGTCTGTGCCAACCGCCGCGCCGCCGCGCGTCCAGACACTGGCGGCGACCCGGGCCGACGCCGTCACTTCGGTGTTGTGCGAGGCCTTCTTCGACTATCCGGTGATGCGCTACGTCCTGGGGCCGCAGGCCGACTACGCGGAGCGGCTGACGCGCTTGATCGGCCTGCTCACCGCCGGCCGCTGGCAGCGCGGCCACCCGGTGCTGGGCCTGGACGATGCGCTGGGGCAGCTTTGCGCGGTGGTGACGCTGACCCCGCGGGGCGAGTTCGACACCCCGCCGGCGCTGAAGGCGCTCGCCGAATCCACCTGGTCCGCCCTGGGCGAGGACGCGCGCCAGCGCTACGCGCGGCTGTGCGAGGCCTGGGCCGCGACCGAACCGGCGGGCCCGCACTGGCACGTCAACATGCTCGGGGTGCGGCCGCCGTTCCGCGGCAGCGGGCAGGGCGCGCGGCTGTTGTCGGCGGCGCTCGACCTCGCGGCGTCGGACCCCGGCGCCGAAGCGCTGGACCTGACCACCGAAGATGCCGCAAACCTCGCGTTCTACGGCCGCCGCGGTTTCGAGATCACCGGACACCGCCGCGTCGACGCGGCGCTGGAGACCTGGACCCTGGTCGCTTCCGTCGGGCCGCGGCGAACCTGATCTTCGGGAGTTCGACTCAGCGTTCGCCCAGCACCAGGTCGCGCACCGCCTCGCCGACGCCGTGCGCCGACTGCGGGTTCTGGCCGGTCACCAGGCGGCCGTCGACGACCACCTTCGCGGTCCAGTCCGGCGCGGGATGGTGGATGGCACCGCGCTGCGTCAGCGTGGTCGCGAGCAGGAAGGGCACGACGGTATCGAGCTTGACCGCGCGCTCCTCGTCGTCGGTGAAGGCGGCGACATTCTTTCCGGCGACCAGGTACTTGCCGTCGCTCAGCTTCACGTTCACCAGCGCCGTCGGCCCGTGGCAGACCGCGGCGACCACGCCGCCCTGTTCCCACAGCGCGCGCGCCTGCTTCTGCACCGCCGGGCTGTCGGGGAAATCCCAGGCGGCGCCGTGGCCGCCGGCGAACAGGATGGCGGAATAGCGACGCGCATCCACGCTGGCCAGCGTGGGCGTGCTGCGGATCTTTTCGCGGAAGGCGGGGTCGTTCCAGTAGCGCGCATTGGTCGCGTCGTCCAGGTCCAGGCCATCCACCGGCGGTTCGCCGCCCTGGATGGACGCGAACTCGACCGGGATGCCGGCGTCCTCGAGCACCGCCATCGGATGCGTCACTTCGCCCAGGTAGAAGCCGGTGGGCTGGCCGGTGCTGCCTTTCACGCCGTGGCTGGTCAGCACGATCAGCACGGGTTTCACGGGCGCAGGATCGGCGCTGCCGGCGCTGGCCATGGTGATGAGGGTGGAGAGCAGCAGGTTCATCGGTGGGGGCTCCTATACATATCTATGCGTTGCGGGGCCGGTCGCGCCGGCCGGCGAGGCGGAAAGCATGGCCCCCGCGCCGTTACGTCCCGTGAAGGGCAGGGCAGGCGCTGCGGCTCACGGCACCGGCGGCGGCGAGCGTTCGGCGAAGGCGCCGCTCCAGTACGGGTAATAGGGGTAGGGCGGCGTGACGCGGCTGGCGGCATCCAGCCGCGCCATCTGCGAGGCGTCCAGTGTCCAGCCGACCGCGCCCAGGTTCTGCCGCAGCTGCTCTTCGTTGCGCGCACCGATCAGCACCGTGGAAACGGTGGGCCGCTGCAGCAGCCAGTTCAGCGCGACCTGCGGCACGGTCTTGCCGGTTTCGGCGGCGATGTCATCCAGCGCGTCCACCACGCGGTACAGCCGCTCCTCGTCGATCGGCGGCGCGAACTGCGCGGTTTCGTGCAGGCGGCTGCCGGCCGGCAGCGGCTGGCCGCGGCGCAGCTTGCCGGTCAGGCGGCCCCAGCCCAGCGGGCTCCAGACCACGGCGCCCAGGCCCTGGTCCTGCGCCAGCGGCAACAGCTCCCACTCGTAGTCGCGGCCGATCAGCGAGTAATAGGTCTGGTTGGCGACGAAGCGCGAGTATCCGTAGCGGTCCGCCACCGCCTGCGACTTCATCACCTGCCAGCCGGAGAAGTTGGACACGCCGATCAGCCGCACCTTGCCGGCGCGCACCAGGTCGTCCAGCGTGGACATCACGCTCTCCACCGGCGTCATCGCGTCGAAGTGGTGCAGCTGCAGCAGGTCGATGTAGTCGGTGCCCAGGCGTTTGAGCGCCGCGTCGGTGGCGCGCAGCAGATGGTGGCGCGAGGCGCCGACCTGGTTGGGGCCGTCGCCCGCGCGCAGGGTCAGCTTGGTGGACACGATCGCCTGGTCGCGCCGACCATTGAGGGCCTGGCCGAGGAGGGTTTCCGAAGCGCCATCGGAATACACATCGGCGGTGTCGAAGAAGTTGGCGCCGGCCTCAAGGCAGATGTCGACCAGGCGTTTGGCCTCGGCCGCGTCGGTCTGGCCCCAGGCGCTGAACAGCGGGCCGCTGCCGCCGAAGGTGCCCGCGCCGAAGCCCAGCACCGGCACCTTGAAGCCGGAGGCGCCGAGAAAACGCTGTTCCATGTCCGCAGTCCCTGGAGAAGAGGAGCGGCAGGCTAGGCGCTTGCACTCATCGGAAAAACCGCCAGTATCCGGAATCAGTTTCAACGGAGCCTTGAAAATGGACCGCCTGGACGACCTGGCCCTGTTCCTGAAAGTGCTGGACGTGGGCTCGATCACGGCGGCCGCCCGCGCCCTGGACCTCAGCCCCGCCGTAGCCAGCCAGCGCCTGGCCCGGCTGGAAAAAACCCTGGGCGTGCGCCTGCTGCACCGGACCACCCGCCAGCTGCACCCCACGCCCGAAGGCCTGGCCCTGGCCGAACAGGGCCGCGGCCTGGTCGAAGACCTCGACGCCCTGGTCGGCGGCCTGCGCCAGGCCGGCACCGGCGTCGCCGGCACCCTGCGCGTGACCACCTCGGCCGGTTTCGGCCGCCTGCACCTGTCGCCGCTGCTGCCGGAATTCCTGGCCCGCCACCCCGCGCTGCGCATCAGCATGGACCTCAACGACCGCGTGGTGGACCTGGTGACCGCCGGCTTCGACCTGGCGATCCGCATAGGCGCGTTGGACGACTCCAGCCTGGTCGCCCGCAGGCTCGCGCCCAACCGCCGCGTGCTGGTGGCCTCGCCCGATTACCTCAAGCGCCGCGGCGCTCCGAATGTGCCCGCGGACCTCGCGGACCACGACTGCCTGGTGCTCACCGGCGCGCAAGGCCGCCAGGACGAATGGCGAATGGGCGACGGCCAGGGCGGCGAAATCCGCGTGCGCGTGCAGGGCCGCATGGAAAGCAATTTCGGCGAACTGCTGCGCGACGCCGCCGTGGCCGGCATGGGCATCGCCCTGCATTCGACCTGGCACGTGGCCGAAGACATCCGGGCAGGGCGTTTGGTCGAGGTGCTGCCCGACTACCCGCTGGTGACGACGGGGGTTTGGGCGGTGATGCCGCAGCGGCGGCTGGTGCCGCCGAGGGTTAGGGTGTTTGTGGAGTTTCTTGCGGAGAGGTTTGGGGAGAAGCCTTTGTGGGAGCGTGGCCCGTGAACCGATGGGTGGGTTAGCTGAAGCGCCCGGTACCGCCCAACTCAAGTTCTATGGTGCATTAAGGGAGGGGCATATGGAGCACAACTTTGAACGACTAAAAGCTCACATCCTTCCGCTGTCAGAGTCGGATGTCTTCGAAGTGGCTCGCACCGAGTGGGATTTGGTGAGTGTCGAAATATCAGAAGAGTTTGACCACTGCCCGTGCGGACAAGAGATCAAAGAGCACTGCTATATAACAAACCGAATTACTGGAGAGTCAACCTACGTCGGGAACGTTTGCATCAACCGGTTCATTGGAATCGATACAGGCAGCCTGTTTGACGGCTTGAGGCGCATCGCCAATGATCCTTATGCGAACGCGAACCTTGACGTAATAGAGCACGGCCGGAAGATGGGCTTCATATACGAGAGTGAATACGCATTTCTAATTCAGACCCGACTCAAGAGGAAGCTATCTGACAAGCAGCTTGAATGGAAGCGCAAGATAAATCGGCGGATAACGCAACAAATCTCAGTACAACGGCGCAAGAAGACGTAGCAGCCGTCGTAATGAGATTTGCAGTTGAATCCCCTATTCGTTTGTGCGTCCGGTTCGGGGGATAGAGTTGATGTAAACCATCGTCCACTTAATCCGAGAACTTTGAATAGCGTTCCTATAGAGCGGTGGGTTCAGAATGGACAGAGTTGCCTATATCGAAGGTATTGCTAACGGCCAAGAATCGTTCGAATCTAGTGGCTTCATCAATGCGTTTGTCCGGTGTCTCTCTTTCGACGAAACGGTTGAGGTCCTCCGGCGATCACTGGAAGGAACGGTGATTCTTCGTGCACCGGCTTTGCGAAAAACTTGTGCTGAGATTCATCTGGAGAGCTCCAAGGGTGCGGACTTGGTAGCCGAGCTAAAAAAGAAAATTCTGGCGGGAAACCCGCGCCGAAGAAGTGCTTACGCTTATTGTCTCTTGGAGATCGCGCGGGTAGGGGGCGGGAAGACCAGGGAGGAGGTTCAGGCATTTCTGAGCAGCTCGAAGTATGTCGGTCTGCGCCGTCGTGGCTATAAACTCTATGACCCTGAGTGTTCCTTCAGTCGCGAGCTCTTGGAGCAGTCTTGGAACCAATTTGAAGACTGGGAGGCGGCGTGGTTAATCGTCAAGACGTTTCCGGCTGCCTATCTCCTTCGGAATAAGTCCGCCTTGGTTGCAGCGCTGAGTGAGGGCTGGCAGTTGTCAAAACTGTATCTTCGCCTAGCAGAAATCGATGCCGGTCACACGGATGAGCTCCTAGAGATAGACGCCATCTCCTTTCTTTACGTTCAAGCGAAGTTAGGAAGGTATGTCTCAGATGATCAGATTACTGCGATTTGTCTCAATCACCTCGGAGACGAACGGGTTGGCTTGTTGCTTTGGTGTCTTGGTGAGTTGAAGCATTGGAACCACCTTGTGGCGCTATCTGAGCGACGAGGCGAAATGGCCAAGCTCCGATTCTCTGAGGTCATTCGACGAGAATCGGACAACTAGGCAAAGTTAACGCGGATGGCGTGAGACGTATTCCAGAATGCCCGGGAGGCGCAGTGGCAACTACAAAGAAGATTTCAACTTCCGAAACGGTTTCACTGACTCCTGAGGATCCCGCTACTCCTCGTCCTCGACTTCACAAGCTGATCGTGAGGAACTTCAGGGCAATTGGCGCTTGTCCTGTTGAAATTGAGCTGGACGATATAGTTGTTCTGGTGGGTCCAAATAACGCGGGGAAGAGCAGCATCCTTCGGGCATATGAAGTCGTAATGAAACATGGTTCTAACGAAGGAAAGCTTCAAATAGATGATTTTCCGAATGGGGTTGTAGACGCTTGCTTTTGCCCGGAAATTGAACTGCAAACGATCGTTTTTGACAAGGCCCCAGGTGATCGCTGGCTTAGCCCAACGGCAGCGGGAGAGTGGCTGATTCGAGAGCAATGGCGATGGAGTAGCCCAAACGCCAGTCCTCAACGTAGAGGCTTTGATGTTCAGAAGAACGGCTGGGACGATCAGGTTCCATGGGGAGCGCCAAACGTCGCAAACAGTAGGCGGCCAATGCCACATAGGATTGAGGCTTTTTCTTCACCTGACGCTCAAGCTAAGGAGATAATCGATCTGCTGCTTAGCGTCTTAAAGGACAAACTTAAGTCTTATCGGTCAGGTGGACTGGGGCAAGAGAGGTCAGATTACGAGTTGCTTCTAGAGAGGATTGCTGATTTCCAGTCAAAAGTTGTTGCCTCGGCGAAGGAGGAAACGGAGAAGGTTGAGGCGGAAATATCCAGTCTACTGGAGCGAGTGTTCCCCGGGCATCGGATTAAGCTAGATGCCAAGCCTGAGTCTGACGTGGAGAAGTCCTACACGCCCTTCAAGGCTTCGCCGGACCTTCTGATGGGGCCAGAAGATGGCTATTTGGCGAAGGTGGCTCAACAAGGAAGCGGGGCGCGCCGTACCCTTCTCTGGACCGCATTGCGTTACCTATCTGAAACGGCAGCGCCCGCCGATATAACGACGCGACCGCATGTGCTTCTTCTGGACGAGCCCGAGATTTGTCTGCATCCGGCAGCCATTCGAGAAGCGAGAGAGGTTCTCTATAGCTTGCCGACCTCAAAGAACTGGCAGGTAATGATAACGACCCACTCGCCGATCTTCATAGATCTGGCGAAAGACAACACGACTGTGATCCGAGTCGAGCGAAAATCAGATAATCAGGTTCAAAGTACGACTCTGTACCGTCCTAAGAAGGCGAAGCTGGATGCAGATGATCGCGCCAATCTGAAGGCTTTGAACGCGTGCGACCCGTATGTAAATGAGTTCTTCTTTGGTGGGGATGTTGTTGTAGTCGAAGGGGATACGGAATACACCGCGTTCTCTCTGCTAAAAGCCGAAATGCCAGAAAAGTATAGAAACTTGCACATCATTAGGGCGCGAGGGAAAGGATCAATTCTCACCATCCTGAAGATACTTAATCAGTTTTCTAGCAGGTACGCCGTTCTCCATGACTCCGACACGCCGTTAGCAAAGAACGGGGCAAGTGCGGCTTGGGGAGTAAATGCGTCAATTCGTGCAGCAATTGATGGGGCTGCAGACAGTAGCAAGATTCGACATGTTGTTTCTGTCACGAACTTCGAGACTGGCCTGTTTGGCAAAGAAGCGGCTGCTGACAAGCCATACAGCGCATTGGTCAAGCTAACTTCGACAGAGGCCCTTCGCGTTCGATCGGAGTCACTTCTCGCTGCGCTTCTCGATGCGAGCGCGGAAGTTCCACACTCATTTTTACGATGGACGAGCCTGTCTGACCTTATGTCCGCTGTTGATTCGGCAAAGAGATGAACACTTAATTATGCGGACGTCAGAATGGGTGGAGTCGACTGCACCTAGGTGCAGTCCATCCAAATGACGTCTGGTTTAGCCATCATTCGTACCCTTGGTAGGAAGTATGGGTTCCGTTGAGGCTGGGTTCGTCAAGATGAGAGCGAAAGTTCACTTGCGTGCATGCATTCAATGCCGCTGAGTGGTTCAATGAAGTCCAGTCTTTTGGCTAGTAGCTGTAATGGCGCCGAATTGGTCGTTGCTTTTTGGTGGGCCAGCGATGGATACAACGTATCGTTGGCAATTGGCGCCCCCAACGCTGCCATGTGCACTCGCAATTGATGCTTGCGCCCGGTAACGGGAGTCAGCGCATATCGCCAAGTCCTATCCCCGCGCGCAATGACATCAATCCGCGTCTCGCTATTCGCCAACCCTTCACCCTCCCGCATGCGAAAGAACGGCTCGCCGGCAACGATGCGGCTGGTGCGGGTGTGCGGGAACTCTAGCTCCGGCAGCGGCGGCGCGATCGCCTCGTAGGTCTTCTGGATCCGCCGCTCGCGGAACAGCGCCTGGTACCGCGCGCGGGTCTTGGGGTTGGTCGAGAACAGCACCAGGCCGGCGGTCTCGCGGTCGATGCGGTGCAGGGGCACCAGGTCGGGGTTGCCGGTGCGGCGGATCAGGCGGCCCAGCAGGGTTTCGTGCACATGGCCGCCGGACGGCGTGACCGGCAGGAAATGCGGCTTGTCCGCCACCAGCAGGTCGGCGTCGGCGAACAGCACGGTTTCCTCGAACGGGATGTGCGCTTCGTCGGCCACTTCTCGGTAGTAGTGCACTTCCAGTCCGACGCGGTGGGGCGTGTCCGGCGTCAGCCAGCGCCCGGCGTCGTCCACGACGCGGCCGCGCGCCATGCGGTCCAGCCAGGTGGCGCGCGGCACCGCCGGGAAACGTTCGCACAGGCCGTCCAGCACCGTCGGCCACGGGCCCGGCGGCAGCTGCAGGCTGCTGGCGGGCAGGCCGTCGAGGGTGGGTGGGCGTTTGCGCATCGAGGCAGTGTGCCGGGTGCGCGGGGGGCGTGCATCATCGCTGAGGGCACGACCCGGCCTCGTACCACTCGGACCCGCGGCTGAGGATCCACTGGACGATCGCACGGGTGCAGGAACGGTTTTCCCTTTCGTGAAGCGATTTCCGCCCCCCGCCGGGCGACACGATCTATGCGGACGCGGCCATCGCCTCGCAGGACCGGGCGCATTCGCGGCATGCCTTCACGCAGTCCTCCATGCCGCCGATCTTCTCGCAGCTGTCGGCGCAGTCGCGGCAGACCTGGGCGCACAGCCGGCACGATTCGAGGTGGTGGGGCGAGTGGCTGGCCATCAGCGCGGCGGCGGCGCGGCAGATCTCGGCGCAGCCGATCATCGTCCGGAAGTGTTCCGGCTCCAGGTGCTCGCCGCCGGTTTCCAGGCAAGTGCTCAGGGCCGTGTGCTGGCAGTGGGTGTAGCAGTCCAGGCAGGTGCGGATGCAGGCCATCAGTTCGGAATCGTTGCGGTGCATGGGCGTCTCCTGTTCGCGATGGGGAAGGCGAGGCGCGGTACGCGCCACGCGCCCGACAGGGGCAGCAAGATCGGTGCCAGCCCGGGCGGCCCAAGCGAGGAGTTCCGGAAGGTCCCTGGGCATGTCCTCGTGGCGTGGCCGGGATACCCGAAAAGTGGTTGACAAGACCCGCGGCCGGGGAATATGGTTGTCACCAACAACGGAATGACCATGCCGACCCAGACCGCCCGCCGCCCCGCCTCCGATACCCGCCTGCAGCAGGACGCACAGGCGCTGCACGAGGCTTTGTCGCACCTGGTGCGGGTCTACCAGTTCCGCGACCGCGACAAGATCTGCTGCCACGACGTCTCGGTCACCCAGTGTTATGCGCTCGAGGTGCTGGTCGAACGCGGCCCGCTGCGCAGCAACGCGCTGGCGGAGGCCCTGAAGCTCGACAAGAGCACCACCTCCCGCGTGGTCGATGCCCTGGTGCGCAAGGGTTATGTCGGCAAGGCCGCCGATGGCGAGGACGCGCGCGCGGTGTCGCTGCGGGTCACCCGGTCAGGCCGCGCCCTTTACGAGCGCATCAATGGCGAACTGATCGAACAGCAGGCCGACCTGCTGCGCGGCCTCGACGCCGACGTGCGCGCCGGCGCCACCGAGATCATCCGCCGCCTGGCCGTGGCCGCCGAGGCGCGTTTTGTCTCCGGCGTCAGCGTCGGCGCCGGCGAGCCCGTTTGCGCGCCGGATGCGGTCGCCAAGGGAAAGTGCGGCTGATTTTTTTTGCCCAAATAGTTGCTACTACCAACATAAGTCCATGACCACGATACGCAACGCACGCACCACCGACGCCGCCGTCATCGCCGCGATCTACAACCAGGGTATCGCCGACCGCGGCGCCACCTTCGAAACGGTGCCGCGCACCGAGGCCGACCTGGCCGCGCGCCTGTCGGACCAGGACCGTTATCCGGTGCTGGTCGCCACCGACGAAGCGGGCAGGGTGCTGGGCTGGGCCAGCCTGGGCAGCTACCGCCCGCGCGAGTGTTACGCCGGCATCGCCGAGTTCTCGATCTACCTCGACCGCGACGCGCGCGGGCAGGGCATCGGCCGGCGGCTGCTGGGCGCACTGGTCGAAACCGCGGAACAGCGCGGCTTCTGGAAACTCGTCTCGCGCATCTTCCCCTTCAACACAGCAAGCCGGGCGCTGTGCCGGGCCTGCGGCTTCCGCGAAGTCGGCACCTACGAAAAACACGCCCAGCTCGATGGCCAGTGGCTGGACGTGGTCATCGTCGAACGCTGCCTCGTCCCTTCAGCCCAACCCGGTCCGTCCGGAAGGAGTTCCTGATGAATACCCAATCCCTGCCCGTGATCGTCATCGGTGCCGGCCCCGTCGGCCTGGCGGCTGCCGCGCACCTGCTCGAGCGTGGATTCACGCCGGTCGTGTTCGAGGCCGGCGCCAGCGTCGGCGCCGGCATGCGCACGTGGGCGCATGTGCGCATGTTCTCGCCCTGGGAGTTCACCCTCGACCAGGCCGCCGCGCGCCTGCTGGCGCGCCACGGCTGGACCGCGCCCGAGTTGTCGGCTTTCCCCACCGGCGGCGAAGTGGCGCAGCGTTACCTCGAGCCGCTGGCGCGCACGCCGGAGATCGCGCCGCACCTGCGCCTGGGCACCCGCGTGACGGCGGTCAGCAAACAGCGCCGCGACCGCATGAAGGATGCGCAGCGCGACGACGTGCCCTTCGTCGTGCGCTACGAGGACGGCGAAGGCGAACACGAGCTGCTGGCGCAGGCGGTCATCGATGCGTCGGGCACCACCGGAACGCCCAACCCGCTGGGGGCTTCCGGCCTGCCGGCGCTGGGCGAGCGCGGCGCGCAGGCCCAGGTGTTCTACGGCATGCCCGACGTGCTGGGCGTGCATCGCGACCGTTACGCCGGCAAGCGCGTGCTGGTGGTCGGCAGCGGCCACTCGGCCTTCAACGTGCTCCAGGACCTGGCGCGGCTGGCGCAGCAGGCGCCGGGGACGCAGATCCAGTGGGCGATACGTCGCCCGTCCTTGAACCGTGTGCTCGGCGGCGGCGAAAACGACCAGCTGGCCGAACGCGGCCGGCTCGGCCTGACGGTGGCGCGCCTGGTGGAAGAAGGCGCGTTGACGGTGGCGACCTCGTTCCAGCTCGACCGCATCGAGCGCACGGCCGACGGCTGGGTGGCGTACAGCGGCGACACGGCGCTGGCGCCGGTGGACCAGATCGTCGCCGCGACCGGGTTCCGGCCGGACGTGGACCTGCTGTCCGAGCTGCGCATCGCGCTCGATGCCGGCACGCAGGCGCCGGTGGCGCTGGCGCCGCTGATCGACCCGAACCAGCACAGCTGCGGCAGCGTGCGCCCGCACGGCGCCGAGCAGCTGCGCCACCCCGACGCCAACGTCTACATCGTCGGCATGAAAAGTTATGGGCGCGCGCCGACCTTCCTGCTGCTGACCGGCTACGAGCAGGTGCGCTCCGTCGTCGCCGCCATCGCCGGCGACTGGGAATCGGCGCGTCGCGTCGAGCTGGTGCTGCCGGAGACGGGCGTGTGCATCACCCAGTTCGCCGACGAGGAGGCTCCGGCCGGTGCCGCCTCGTCCTGCTGTGGTCCGGCATCCGTCGACACCGCGACGCCGATGGGGGCAGTCGTCGTTGCCGTTGCGGAAGACGCGAAAGCCGGTTGCTGCGGCGGTCCGCCCAAGGCCAACGCCGAGGCCTGCTGCGTGAAGGACGAGGACGCCAAGGCGTCAGGCGCATCGGGCTGCGGTTGCGGCACCCGTGCCGCCGCGCCGGTGGCCGTCGCAATGCCGCCCGCAATCGCGGCGCCCGTCGCAGCGTCGACGTGCTGCCGCTGACCGCCCGATGACCCCGGCCCTGCGACGCGCGGTGTGGTGGCTGGGCGCCTGCCAATGCGTGTTCTGGGGCGTGCTGTACTACGGATTCTCCGTGGTGCTGGTGCCGATGGACCGGGCGCTGGTGGCGTCGCAGGCGATGGTGGCCGGTGCGTTCTCCGCCGGCCTGCTGGTGATGGCCCTGGTCGCGCCGCGTTTCGGGCGCTGGCTCGACCGGGGCCGGGGGACGACCGTGGTCCGGCTGGGTGTCGGGCTTGCGGTCGTCGGATTGGTCCTGTTGTCGCAAGTCGCGTCGGTCGCGGGCCTTTACGCCGCGTGGGGGGTGCTGGGCCTGGCGATGGCGGCGCTGCTGTATGAGTCGGCCTTCGCGCTGGTGGTCCGCGCCGTCGACGACGCCGGCGATCGCCTGCGCGCCCTGGCCGCGGTGACGGTGATGGGCGGACTGGCGAGCACCCTTTTCCTGCCGCTGCTGGCCCTGGCGGTCGAACACCTGGGATGGCGGAAGGCGCAGCTGGTGGCCGCGTGCGCGGTACTGCTGGCGGCGGCGGTGATGGAGCGATTCGTCTTTCCGGCGCTGCCTGCCCATGCACGGCCGTCGACGCAGGCCGATCCGGTCCGCCGCTCGCGGCGCGAACCGCGCTTCCTGGCGCTGCTGGCCTGCTTTTCCGCATCCAGCATCGCGGCGATGGCGGTGACGACGCTGCTGATTCCGCTGCTGATCCAGCGGCAGGTGTCCGCGCCGCTGGCGGCGACCGTGCTGGCAATGCTCGGCATCGCCCAGCTTCCGGGCCGGCTGTGGATGCTGCGCGGCGGCGCGCAGCCTTCGCCCGGCCATTTCGCCGCGCTGCCGCTGGTCCTGCAGGGTGCTGGCCTGGCGGGCATGGCGTTCGCGCCCGGCATCGGCCTCGCCGCGGCCGCGGTGGCCGTATTCGGCCTTGGTGCCGGTCTGCATACGTTGGCGCGGCCCTGGCTGGTGCAGCGCCTGTACGGCGCGTCGGCGTCGGGCTATTGGAACGGCCAGGTGGCGCGGGTGCAGGGGTTCGCCCGCGCCCTCGGCCCCGTGCTGGCCGTGGCCCTGGCCGCCATCGCCGGTGCGCCCGTCGTGCTGGCGGCGTTGGCCGCGCTGCTGCTGGCGCTGGCGGCGCTCGCGCATGCGCTGTTGCGCGTGGAGTCGCGTTCCGAACGGGAGGCGTCGCCGCGGGTCGCGGGCCAAGTAAGCAACCGCATTACCGGATAGCCCGCGTTTCGACCGCAACGGCCTGCAGAAGGACAGAAGTCGACCGCAGACTGGGCACCCTGTCCACCTGTCGCCGGGGCTGCCCATGCACATCGCCATCCTCACCTTCGAGGCCTTCAACGAACTCGACTCGCTGATCGCGCTGGGCGTGTTGAACCGGATCAGGCAGCCCGGATGGCGGGTGAGCCTTTGCTGCCCCGCGGCGGAGGTGACGTCGATGAACGGCGTGACGGTAAAGGCGCAGTCGCGGCTCGAGGATGCCACGTCGGCCGACGCGGTCATCGTCGGCAGCGGCGCCCGCACGCGCGAGCTGGTCGAGGATGCCGCGCTGATGTCGCGGCTGGCGCTGGACCCGGCGCGCCAGCTGGTCGCGGCGCAGTGCTCGGGCACCCTGGTGCTGGCGAAACTCGGGCTGCTGGACGGCGTGCCCGCCTGCACCGACCTGGTCACGCGGCCCTGGGTGCTGGCCGCGGGCGTGGAGGTGCTCGACCAGCCGCTGTTCGCGCGCGGCAACGTCGCCACCGCCGGCGGCTGCCTGGCCTCGGCCTACCTGGCCGGATGGCTGATCGCCCGGCGCCTCGGCCTGGACGCCGCCGCCGAGGCCCTGCGCTACGTGGCGCCGGTAGGCGAGAAGGACGCCTACGTCGCCAATGCGCTGCAGCGGCTGCAGCCTTATTGCGGTTCGTCAGATCCGGGCTCAGGCTGACTGCCGGGCCGTTCGCCGCAGCACCTGCGGCGGTTGCCCGAAGTTGCGCAGGAAGGCGCGGCGCATGCGCTCGGGGTCGGCGAAGCCGGTTTCGGCGGCGATCTCGTCGATGGTGTGGCGGCTCTGTTCGACCATCACGCGCGCGGCTTCCACGCGCAGGTGCTCGACGGCCTTGGCCGGCGACTGGCCGGTTTCGGTGCGGAAGGCGCGGCTGAACTGGCGCGGGCTCAGGTGGGCGGCAGCAGCCAGTTCCTCCACCGTCAGCGGCGCCCGCAGGTTGCGCCGGGCGTAAGCCAGCGCGGTCTGGATGCGGTCGGACTTCGGGTCCAGCTCCAGCAGCGCCGAATGCTGCGACTGGCCACCGGCGCGGCGGTGGTGCACCACCAGTTTCTGCGCAACGGCACGCGCCAGCTCGGCGCCGAAGTCCTTCTCGATCATGCCCAGGGCCAGGTCCACGCCGGCGCTCATGCCGGCCGAGGTCCATAGCCCGCCGTCGATGATGTAGATGCGGTCCTCTTCCACCCGCGCCTGCGGGAACTGTCGCTGCAGGGCGCGGGCGTGGATCCAGTGCGTGGTGACGCGCCGGCCGTCGAGCAGGCCGGCTTCGCCCAGCAGGAAGGCGCCGGTGCAGACCGAGGCCGTGCGCCGCGCGCCGCGCGACAGCTTCTGCAGCTGCGCGATCAGCCCCGGGCTGGACGGCCGCGGGTACAGCAGGCCAGCGACGATCAGCGTGTCGAGCTTCTGCCGCGCCATCGCCCGCGTCTCGACCGAGACGCCGAAGGAGTTGGGCAGCAGGCCGCCGTTTTCAGACAGGAAGCGCAGCCCGTACAGCGATTCCTTCGCGGTGACGTTGGCCAGCTCGAAGGCCGAGGCCGCGGCCAGGCCCATGACCTGGAAGCCCGGGGGAAGCACGAAACCGACGGTGAGCATGGCCGGAACCTCGTATGGCAGGAAACGAGGTATATACGACATTTACGCCATCCGCAAGCGGGCCTAGATTCTGCGCCACACCGGGAGCCCCCGGAACTGGAGTCCGCCATGAACACCCGCGCCCACCTCGGTACCGCCCTGATCACCGGTGCCTCCTCCGGCATCGGCGCCCTGTACGCCGACCGCCTGGCCCGCGCCGGTTACGACCTGATCCTGGTCGCCCGCCGCGCCGACAAACTGCGCGACCTGGCGCAGGCCCTCACCACCGCCACCGGCCGCTCGATCGAAACCCTCGCCGCCGACCTCACCGACCCGGACGAGCTCGCCAGCGTCGAGGACGTGCTGCGCACCGATGCCAGCATCACCCTGCTGGTCAACAACGCCGGCGTCGGCGCCACCGCGCCGCTGTTGCAGTCCGACGTGGACGACATGGCGCGCATGGTGGCGCTCAATGTCACCGTGCCGATGCGCCTGGCCTATGCCGTGGCACCGGCCTTCGTCGCCCGCGGCACCGGCATCCTCATCAACATCGCCTCGGTCGTCGCCGTGGCGCCGGAGCTGCTCAACGGCGTCTACGGCGCCAGCAAGGCCTTCCTGCTGGCGCTGACGCAGTCGCTGCAGCACGAGCTGGCCGACAAGGGCGTGCGCGTCCAGGCCGTGCTGCCGGGCGCCACCGCCACCGATTTCTGGGCCGATGCCGGCACGCCGCTCGAACACTTGCCCAAGGAAATCGTGATGCCGGCGTCGGCGATGGTCGATGCCGCGCTGGCCGGCCTGGCGCTGGGCGAGGTCGTGACCATTCCCTCGCTGCCCGAGGCCGCCGACTGGGACGCCTTCGAACAGGCCCGCAAGGCGTTGGCGCCGGGGCTGTCGCGTTCAGTGCCGGCGGCGCGTTACGGCGCCGCCGCGTCCTGACGCGCACCGCGCACCGGAGTGCTGCCATGGACAACCTGATCAAACGCAAGATCGCCTTCGCCCTTTCCATGGGCGTCGTCACCACGGGGATCATTTCCTTCGTGCTCATCGCGCTCAACCGCGGCCTGGCGGAAGGTTTCCTGTTCGCCTGGCTGCGCTCCTGGGGCGCGGCCTACCTGATCGTCATCCCGGCGATCCTGTTGATCGGACCGCGGCTTCAGGCGCGGATCGATCGTCTCCTCCCCTGAAACCCCACCGAGAACCCTCATGATCAATGTCATCGATTCCGTCGTTTACACCGGCAAGACCAGCACCACCGGCGGCCGCCACGGCCAGGCCCGCAGCGACGACGGCCGCCTGGCCATCGAACTTTCCCCGCCCGGCAGCAACGGCCCCGGCACCAATCCCGAGCAGCTGTTCGGCGCAGGCTGGTCGGCCTGTTTCCTCAGCGCCGTGGGCAAGGCGGCGCAGGCCGCGAAGGTGAAGCTGCCGGCCGATGCCGCGGTCGAGGCCGAGATCGACCTGGGCGCCGGCGGCGACGCCTATTTCCTGGCCGCGCGGCTCCGCGTCAGCCTGCCGGGCGTCGACCGCGCCGTCGCGCAGTCGCTGATCGAGACGGCGCACCAGATCTGCCCGTACTCCAAGGCCAGCCGCGGCAACATCGACGTCGCGATCTCCCTCGCTTGACCCCATGCGCGCGCCCGCCCTCGGGCGCGTGCCCTCAAAAGGAGCTTCCATGAACCTGTTCCGATCCACGATGGCCGCGGCGCTGCTCGCGGCCGGCAGCCTGGCGTCCGCACCGCTGTCCGCGCAGAACGTCGGCATCACTCGTCACGACCTGCAGCAGCATCCGCTGTCCGCGCCCGGCCGCGAGGTGGTGCAGGTATTGGTCCGATTCGCACACGGCGCCACCGCCGCCGCGCATCACCATCCCGGCGAAGAGATCGTCTATGTCACCGAAGGCGTGCTGGAATACCGGCTCGCCGGTCGCGCGCCGGTCGTGCTGCGCGCGGGTGACGTACTTTTCATTCCCCACGGCGTCGACCATGAAGTGCTCAATGTCGGCGACGGCCCCGCGGCCGAACTGGCGACCTATGTCGTCGAAACCGGCCGGCCGCTGGTGCTTCCCGCCCGTTGATCCCCAGGCTTCCCAACCCTCAACGGAGGACTTCGATGCAATCCCGACTCGACTTCTATTCGGCCTCGCCGGCCGCCACCCAGGCCATGGTCGCGTTCGACACGGCGGTCAAGGCCCTGGCGCTGGAGCCGTCCCTGGTCGAATTGGTGAAGCTGCGCGCGTCGCAGCTCAACGGCTGTGCCTACTGCGTGGACCTGCACAGCCGCGACGCGAAGCGGCAGGGCGAAACCGACCGCCGGCTGCACGCGCTGGCGGTCTGGCGCGAGTCGCCGTTTTTCACCGAGCGCGAGCGCGCGGCCCTGGCCTGGACCGAAGCCCTGACCCGCCTCTCCGAAACCCACGCCCCCGACGCGGACTACGCCTGGCTCAGCCAGCATTTCGACGAGCGCGAGCGGGTGGACCTGACCCTGGTGATCAATGCGATCAACAGCTGGAACCGGCTGGCGGTTGGCTTCCGCAAGCTGCCGCCGGGCTGAGCCGGCGGCGCGGGACTGGGCGGACGACCATGGGACCCCGCGATTGCCCGGCCGCCTCCCCGGGCGTGCCCGCAAAAAGCCAGATATCGTTCGCATGCTTCCCAGCAGCCGCCCCCGACCGGGTGCGGCCCCAACAGGGAGAGGGGTCATGACCGATATTCTTGAAAGCGACCAGCTGCGCCGCGGTCCGGTGCGCTGGCTGGTGTGGGGCGGGGCGGTGGCTTTGCTGCTGTTGCCCCTGGTGGCGATGCAGTTCACCGCCGAAGTGAACTGGGATGGATTCGATTTCCTGGTGATGGGCGGCATGCTGCTGACGGTCTGCGTGGCCTACGAGGTTTCGGCCCGCATCGCCCGCAGCAATGCCTACATGCTGGCCGCGGGCATGGCGGTCGGCGGCGCATTCATGACGGTCTGGGCCAATGGGGCGGTAGGCATCATCGGCAGCGAGGACAATCCGGCCAACGCGATCTTCTATTGGGTGCTGGCGTTCGAATTGATCGCCTCGCTGCTGGTGCTGTTCCGCGCGCGGCCGATGGCCTGGGTGATGGTGGGCACTGCGGTCGCGCAGCTGGGCGTCTGCGTCTACGCCTGGATGGCCGGCCTGGGCCACGTCTGGGTGTTCACCGGCGTGATGTGCGCGCTGTGGCTGGCGTCCGCGCGGCTGTTCCGGGAAGCGGCGATGCTGCAGGCGAAGGCCTGAGTCGGCAGCCGGGGCGCGACTTCTGGCAGGCGTCGGCACCCGTGCGGCCGACTAGGCTGGCGGGGCCTCCGTAACGGATTCCCCCATATGCCGCCCACGCCGTCGCCGCCGGTTTCCCGCAGCCGCATGCTGTTCCAGGGCGCCGGGATGTCGGTGCGGCTGGGCTGGTACGCGCCGGGCAGCCGCATGGCCTCGCATGAACATCCGCGGCACCAGCTTTCGCTGCTGCTGGCCGGGACCCTGGGCGAAACCGGTCGCCGCGGCGATGTCCGCCTGGACGTGCCGGCGGTCGGGGTGAAGCCGGCCGGCTTCGCCCACGCCAACGACTATGGCCCGCGCGGCACCCTGATCCTCGGCATCGACCTGGAGCCCGCTCCCGACCTGTGGCGGTCGCTGGGCCTGGAGGCCCGATGGCAATGGCGG
The DNA here is from genome assembly GCA_946480565.1 of uncultured Arenimonas sp. The sequence continues at coordinate 34,434 of CAMLKR010000007.1, forward strand.
GCGCGGCCCGTGCCGGCCGTGCTGCGGCAGGGCCGGCAGCTGGTCGCGGACCTCGCCGGAGACCGCGTCGCCGGGCCCGAGGCGGAAAGCCGCGTCTGGGCGCTGCTGTCGGCGATGAAGACCAGCGATGCGGTGCCGGGTGGCGCCCGTCCGGCGTGGGTCGCGCGGGCCGGCGCGCGGCTGCGGGAGGAGGGGACGCCCCTGGTCGAGCTGGCGCGGGACGAAGGGCTGCATCCGGTGTATTTCTCGCGCGCGTTTTCCCGGTGGATGGGCTGCCAGCCGTCGGCGTTCCGCGCCCGGTCGCGCCTCCAGCGTGCGCTGGCGATGATCTCCCGCGGCCAGCCCCTGGCCGTGGCCGCGCTGGACGCCGGGTTCTCGGACCACGCGCATTTCAGCCGTGCCGCCCGCGACCTGGTCGGACTGACGCCGGGGCAGCTGCGCACGCTGGTGGCCTGAGCCCGGGTTCAGTCCGTTCAAGACGCCCCGGAATGGTTGCGTCACGATCGCCGCATCGCCTTCGACTGGATGCCCGCATGCGCCCGATCCTTCCGCTGTTGCTGCTGCTGTTCGTGTTTCCGCTGGCTGCGCCGGTACGCGCGGATGCGCCGGAAGAGGCGGCGGCCAAGCTGCGTCTTTTCCTGGATGGCATTCCCGGCCTGGGCCCGGGCTATGCCGTGGTCGTGGTGGACCGCGACCGCCGTCTGCTCGACTACGTGCGCGGGCAGCGCGACGCGATTTCCGGTGCGCCGTTGACCCTGGACACGCCGATCTACATCGCCTCGCAGACCAAGTCCTACCTGGGCCTGCTGGCCCATCGGCTCGACCGGCGCGGCGTGCTGCGCCTGGACAGCACGCTGGCCGAGCACTGGCCGCAGCTGAGGCTGCCGGAGGGCGTGGACCCGGGGGCATGGACGCTGGCCGACCTGCTCAACCACCGCGTGCCGATCAGTGCCGATACGATCACCGTGCTCGAGGCTTACCTGCAGTCGCCGGATTCGTCGACCTATCCGCAGCTGCTGGCGAAGTTCGCCAGCGCGCGTCCCGCCGGGTTCGACTACGACAATCTCGGCTACAACATCTACGCCGCCATCCTGTTCAAGAAGACCGGAAAAGCCTGGCAGGCCTGGCTCGACGAGGAACTGCTCCGGCCGCTGGACCTGGCGCGCACCTCGACGCGCACGTCCGCCTTCGACCCCGGCGTGCTCGCGGCCAGCCACACCTGGCTGGGGGATGCCGAGGGCTGGGAGCGGGTCGGCTCCAAGCCCGATGGCGTGATGCATTCCGCCGGTGGCATGGTCGCCTCGCCCAACGACCTTGCGCGCTGGCTGCAGCTGCACCTGGGCGGCCAGGCGCCCGAAGGGTTCGATGCGGCCCTGCTGGCGGCGGCGCATCGCAAGGGCGCCGACGTGGACCCGGCCGCGCGGAATGCCTACGAACTTCCCTGCGACGGTTATGCCTTCGGCTGGAACCTGTGCGACTTCGAAGGCCACCGCCTGTTCATCCACGGCGGCAGCTACACCGGCGCGCGCACCATGATGGCCTTCGCGCCGGACCTGGGCGTGGGCATCGGCGTGTTCTCCAATTCCGACAACATGACCGGCTGGCTGACCTCGCGCACCGTCGTGCAGTTCCTGCAGTACCTGGTGGACCACCCGGAGGCGGAGTCGTGGGCTGCGACGCGGCGGGAAATGTATCCGCAGCGCGTGGCCGGGTACCTCGCGGCGCGCCGCGGGCAACTGGACGAAGCGCGCGCCGATCCGCAGTGGCAGGGCTGGGCCTGGAAGCCCGGCGCCGCCGAACTGGCGGCCTATGCGGGCCGCTACCGCGGCGAACGCCTGCCGGTGACCGCCGAACTGGCGAACGGCGCGCAGGGACTGCAGCTGACGATCGGCGCCCTGCAGCGTCGCCTGGCCCCGGCCCGCCCCGATCTGTTCGGCGCCACCTGGCTGCGCCTGGATCCGCCCCAGCCGCTGCGTTTCCAGCGTGATGGCGAAGGCCGCATCACAGGCTTCGAGTTCGACGGCGAACGTTATTTCCGGCAGCCGGACTGATTGCTTCGCGCGGGTTTGCCGCCAGCGAGGCCTCGCATAGACTGACGGGGCCCCGCCGGGAGTTCCCCATGCCAGAACCTGCCGCCGTCCCGCAGGACGGCCCGCCGCCGCGCCGGCTCGATCCCGCGCTGCTGCGGCGCCTGCTGCGCGCCAGGGACCGCATGGATGCGGCCTCGCACGAAGCCTGGCCGGTGCGCCGCCTGGCCAAGGTGAGCGGCGTGTCCGAGGCGCACTTCGCGCGCTGTTTCAAGGACGCCTTCGGCCTGCCGCCGCACCGCTACCTGCTGACGCGCCGGATCGAGAAGGCCACGGCGCTGCTGCGCGACACGGCGCTGCCGATCACCGACATCGCCTTCCAGACCGGCTGGAGCAGCCTGGGCAGCTTCGGCCGCACCTTCCGCGACATCACCGGCCTGAGCCCGGGCGAGTGGCGGGAAAGCGACCAGGCCGCCGTGCACGCACTCGACCGCGTGCCGGCCTGCTTCGTCAGCGCCGCCCGCCGGCCCGGCCTGGTCACCGCAGTTTCGGAGAAGCGCCGGCGGCAGGCCGCCGATAGCATGCCTTCCGACCAAACAACGGAGGTGCCATGAGCCAGGGAGTCGGAGTGGTGGGCCTGTATGTCCACGACCAGGATGAAGCGCTGGGCTTCTATGTCGAAAAGCTGGGGTTCCGCGTCCACACCGACGCGCGCAACGGCGACTACCGCTGGCTGACCGTGCAGCATCCGGACCAGCCCTCGTTCCAGCTGGGCCTGTTCACGCCGCAGGCGCCGCTGGTGGACGCGGCCACGGTGCAGGCCCTGCGCGAGGCCGTGGCCAAGGGCGCGATGCCGCCGCTGGTGCTGGTGGTCGACGACTGCCGCGCGGCCTACGAACGCTTGCGCGCCCGCGGCGTCGAGTTCACCCAGGAACCGATGACCCGTTACGGCAGCACCGACGCCAGCTTCCGCGACCCTTCGGGCAATGGCTGGAAGATGATCGAGGCGCGGGCATGAGCGGGGCAGCGCATTACAAGGCGGGCCCCGGCAGCCAGGAGACTGCGATGGGCATTAGCAAGGGCGTCCGGAAGTTCCACCGCTGGATATCGATGCTCTTCACCCTGACCGTCATCGCCAACTTCGCGGCGATGACGCAAGGCCCGCCGCCGGCCTGGATCACCTATTCGCCGCTGCTGCCGCTGTTCCTGCTGATGCTGACGGGGCTGTACCTGTTCGCGCTGCCCTATTTCGCGCGGCGCCAAGCGGGCGCGAGCGAAAGCCGGTTGCCCTGAAAGCGGCGGAGTGCCCCTTCTCTCGCAGGGAGAGAAGGGGCACTCCGGATCAGGCGCTTTCGACTCGGTCGACCTTGGTGAAGCCGCGCGGCAGCACGTTGCCACGCGCCGCGCGGCTGCCTTCGTAGGCCTGCAGGTCGCGCCAGCTCAGCACCAGTTTCTGGCGCCCGGAGTGGATGGTCAGCTCGCCGCCCTGCCTGACGCTGGCGACGGCGATCACCTTTTCCTCGCCCGACTTCAGTTTCGCCGGCGGGATCTGGATCAGCTTGTTGCCCTTGCCCTTGTCCAGCTCCGGCAGCTCGGCGATCGGGAAGGCCAGCAGGTGGCCAGCGCTGGTGATGGCGACAATGAAATCGGTCTTGGGGTCGTTCACCGGCACCGGCGGCAGGATGTCGGCCGCGGCGTCGGCATTGATCAGGGCCTTGCCGGCCTTGTTGCGGCCCGTGAAGTTCTCGAAGCGGGTGACGAAGCCGTAACCCCAGCTCGAGGCCAGCAGGTAGCGCGCTTCGTTGTCGGCGGCCGCCAGGCCGACGAAGCTGGCGCCCGCCGGCGGCGAGAAACGCCCGCTCAGCGGCTCGCCGTTGCCGCGCGCGCTGGGCAGGGTATGCGCCAGCGTCGAATAGCTGCGGCCGGTGGAATCGAGGAAGGCGACCTGCTGCGTGCTGCGACCGCGCACTGCCTGCAGCAGGCCGTCGCCGTCGCGGTAGCTCAGCGCCGCGGCTTCCACGTCGTGGCCCTTGGCGCTGCGGATCCAGCCCTTCTTCGACAGCACCACGGTCACCGGTTCGCTGGGCACCAGCTCGGTTTCGCTGATGGCCTGCGCGGCCTCGCGCTGCACCAGGGGCGAGCGGCGGGGGTCGCCGAACTTCTTCGCGTCGGCCAGCAGTTCGTCCTTGACCTGCTTCTTCAGCTTGGCCTTGCTGCCCAGGATGCCGATGATCTTCTCGCGCTCCTTGGCCAGCTCGTCCTGCTCGCCGCGGATCTTCATCTCTTCCAGGCGGGCCAACTGCTTGAGCTTGGTTTCGAGGATGTATTCGGCCTGTTCCTCGTCCAGCCCGAAGCGCTTCATCAGCACCGGCTTGGGTTCGTCCTCGGTGCGGATGATGCGGATGACTTCGTCCAGGTTCAGGAAGGCGACCAGCAGGCCTTCGAGCAGGTGCAGCCGGCGCTCGACCTTGTCGAGCCGGTGGCGGAGGCGGCGCGCGACGGTGTCGGTGCGGAACACCAGCCATTCCGACAGGAAGTCGCGCAGGTTCTTCACCTGCGGCCGGCCGTCCAGGCCGATGATGTTGAAGTTGACGCGGAAACTCTTCTCCAGGTCCGTGGTCGCGAACAGGTGGCCCATCAGGCCCTCGTAGTCCACGCGGTTGCTGCGCGGTACCAGGACCAGGCGCACCGGGTTCTCGTGGTCGGATTCGTCGCGCAGGTCTTCCAGCCAGGGCAGCTTCTTGGCGCGCATCTGCTGCGCCACCTGCTCCATGATCTTCGAGGGCGACACCTGGTAGGGCAGCGCCGTGATGACGATGTTGGCGTTTTCGCGGGTCCACGTGGCGCGGGCGCGCACGCTGCCGCCGCCGGTTTCGTAGATGTTCCGCAGGTCGTCCGCCGGCGTGATGATCTCCGCGGCGGTCGGGTAGTCCGGGCCGCGCACGTGTTCGCACAGGTCGCGCACGGTGGCGTCGGGGTCGTCGAGCAGGCGTACGGCGGCGCTGACCACTTCGTTGAGGTTGTGCGGCGGGATGTCGGTGGCCATGCCGACCGCGATGCCGGTGGTGCCGTTGAGCAGCAGGTGCGGCAGGCGCGCCGGCAGCCAGCTCGGTTCCTGCAGGGTGCCGTCGAAGTTGGGCACCCAGTCGGCGGTGCCCTGGCCGAGTTCGCCCAGCAGCACTTCGGCGATCGGCGTGAGCTTGGATTCGGTGTAACGCATCGCCGCGAACGACTTCGGGTCGTCGGTGGAGCCGAAGTTGCCCTGGCCTT
>CAMLKR010000008.1 GCA_946480565.1 uncultured Arenimonas sp.
CGGCGATCACGTTCAGGCCCAGGGAATGGCCCATGGTGATGACGGTGGCGGTGATGGCCTCGTCGTCCGGGTCGCGGGTCAGGTCGCCGATGAATTCCTTGTCGATCTTCAGGGTGTCGATCGGCAGGCGCTTCAGGTACACCAGGGACGAATAGCCGGTGCCGAAGTCGTCGATGGCCAGGGTGACGCCCAGCTTGCGCAGCTCGTTGAGCACGGTGGTGGTCTGCTCGGCGTTCTGCATCACCATCGACTCGGTGACTTCAAGCTCGATGCGGTTGGCCGGCACGCCCAGCTCGTGTATCAGGTTGCGCAGCTGCTCGGGCAGGTTGCCGCGCAGCAGCTGCAGCACCGAGACGTTCACGCCGATCGAGATCTCGTTCAGGCCGTGGCTGCGCCAGCGCTTCAGGGTCTGCAGGGCCTCGCTGAGCACGTAGTCGCCGATCTGCAGGATCAGGCCCGACTCCTCGGCCAACGGGATGAACACGGTGGGATTGATCTCGCCCAGTTCGGCGCTGTGCCAGCGCAGCAGCGACTCCACGCCGGTGATGCGGCCGTCGGCCAGGGCCATGCGCGGCTGGTAGACCAGGCGGAATTCGCCGCGGTCGAGCGCCTTGCGCAGCGAGGCCAGCACGGTGGCGCGCCGGCGCGACTCCGCGTCCATGGTCTCGTTGTAGATCTGGTAGGTGTTCCGGCCTTCGGCCTTGGCCTGGTACATCGCGGTGTCCGCGAACTTCAGCAGGTCGGTCGGCACCAGGGCGTGGTCGGGGTAGAGGCTGATGCCCAGCGAGGGCGTGATCGACACGTCGTGGCGTTCGTCCACCTCCAGCGGCATCGAGAACGCGGTGAGGATCTCGCGCGCCATGCGCTCGACCGCCGGGATCGACTCCACATCCTCCAGCACCACGGTGAACTCGTCGCCACCCAGCCGCGCCACCGTGTCGGAGGCGCCGACCGTGGCCTGCAGGCGGGTGGCCGCGGCCTTGAGCAGGCGGTCGCCGGCGGCGTGGCCGAGCGAGTCGTTGATGTCCTTGAAGCGGTCGAGGTCGAGGAACAGCACCGCAACCCGCGTTTCCTGCCGGCGCGCGCGGACGATGGCGCGGCCCAGGCGTTCGCTCAGCAGCGCCCGGTTCGGCAGGCCGGTGAGCGTGTCGTAGTTGGCCAGGTAGCGCAGCTCCTGCTCGGCGCGCTTCTTGTCGGTGATGTCGTTGACCACGGCGACGAAGTGGCTGCGCAGGCCCATCGCGTCGCGCACCTCGCTCATCTCGATCCAGCCCAGGAACTCCTCGCCGTCCTTGCGCCGCTGCCACATCTCGCCGGCCCAGTGGCCGGTGCGCTCGAGCACGTCGCGCACGCGCCGGTAGAACTCGGCGCTGTGCTGGCTGGAGTCGAGCAGGCGGCTGTTCTGGCCGATCACCTCTTCCTCGCTGTAGCCGGTGATGCGCGAGAAGGCCGGGTTGACCGAGATGAAGCGGAAGTCGAGGTCGATCACCGCCACCGCTTCGCTCATCGACCGCAGCACCTCTAGCGCGACGCGGCGTTCGCGTTCGGCGCGGCGGATGACGGTGATGTCGCGGGCGGTGCCGGCCATGCGCAGCGGGCTGCCGCTGGCGTCGCGTTCCACCACCTTGCCGCGCGAACGCACCCAGACCCATTCGCCACGCGCGTTGCGGATGCGGTGCTCGGACTCGAACACGTCGGTGTGGCCGACGATGTGCTCCTGCAGCAGCTTCTGCACCCGCGGCAGGTCCTCGGGGTGGATCGAATGCGTGCGCCAGTCGTCGGTGCTCAGTTCCTCGCGGCTGCCCTGGCCCAGCAGCTGGTTGGCGCCGAGCCGGTAGAGGCTGTTGTCGCGGATGTTCCAGTCCCAGAACTCGTCGCCGGAACCCCACAGCGCCAGGTTCAGGCGTTCCTCGCGTTCGCGGATCTCGCCCAGCAGGGATTTCTCCTGGCGGCGGCGGTGGCTCCAGACCCGCCACAGCAGCCAGCTCAGGAACAGCGCGAGGGCAAACAGCACGGCCTGCAGCAGCCAGGCGGCGCCCGGCGCGGACACGGGCGCAACCGCCGCGGATGCCGGCGGAACCAGCATGGAAACGACGCAGACGCCGAAAACGGCCGCCGGACCCTTGCCCCTGTGTTGCCGCTGCGTCATTAGGCCCGGAGGTCCCCTGATTCGTTCCGTGCTATCCGCCGCAGTGTAGGGTGGCGCTAACAGCCCCACAAGCAGCGGTTCCGGGCGACCCGGTCCGGCCTTGCTAGAATGCGGCGTCCCCACGGCCCCCACCCCATGTCCGAAGCCCTGCTGCCCGACCACGCCGAGATCGCCGCCGAACTGCGCGCGCTGGAGGCCGGCCTGGAGCCGTCCGAACTGCACGGCTCCCTCTGCGGCTACCTGTCGGGCGGCGGCCGCCACGACCGGAGCAACTGGTTCGCCCAGGTGATGTCCGACCCGCTGCTGTCGCCGCCGGAGCCTGAAGGCGCGCTCGACCGCCTCTACGTGGCCAGCACCCGCCAGCTCGACTCCCCGGATTTCGAGTTCGAACTGCTGCTGCCGCCGGCGGACCGCCCCGTGAGCGAACGCGGCGACGGCCTGCTGGCCTGGGGCCGCGGTTTCCTGGGCGGTTTCGGCCTGGCCGCCGGCGCCAACCCGCCGCTGTCGGAGGAGTCGCAGGAGGCCTTGGCCGACCTAGCCCGCATCGCCTCCAGCGACCTGAGCTACGAAGACCCGGAAGCGGACGAGGAAGCGCTGGAGGAAGTGTCCGAATTCGTCCGGGTGGCGGTGATGCTGCTGCACAGCGACTGCGTGCTGGGCCCGCGCCACCGCCGCAAACTCAACTGATCGCCGCCATGGTCAAGCCGGCCGAGTTCGCCCGCCGCCGCAAGCAACTGATGCGCATGGCCGATCAGGACGCGATCCTGATCCTGCCCAGCGCGCCGCAGCGCATCCGCAGCCACGACACCCACTACCCCTACCGCCAGGACAGCGACTTCTGGTACCTCAGCGGCTTCCCCGAGCCCGAGGCGGTGCTGGTGCTGGTGCCGGGCCGCAAGCACGGCGAGACCCTGCTGTTCTGCCGCGAGCGCGATCCCGAACGCGAAGCCTGGGACGGCCCGCGCGCCGGCCCCGAGGGTGCGGTCGAGGCCTACGGTTTCGACGACGCCTACCCGATCAGCGACCTCGACGAGATCCTGCCCGGCCTGCTCGAGGGCCGCAGCCGCGTGTATTACCACTTCGGCCGCGACACCGACTTCGACCTGAAGCTGATCGGCTGGGTGAACCGGGTCCGCTCGCAGGTGCGGCACGGCGCCCAGCCGCCGCATGAATTCCTCGAGCTCGGGCACCTGCTGCACGAACTGCGCCTGTTCAAGAGCCCGGCCGAGCTGAAACTGATGCGCCGCGCCGCCGCCATCGCCTGCGAGGCGCAGCTGGCGGCGATGCGCGCCACCCGCCCCGGCGGCCGCGAATACGAGGTCGAGGCCGCGCTGCAGTACGTGTACCGGAGGAACGACGCCGTGGCCGCCTACGAGCCCATCGTCGGCAGCGGCCCGAACGCCTGCGTGCTGCACTACCGCGCGAACAATGCGCCCACCGCCGCCGGCGACCTGCTGCTCTGCGATGCCGGCGCCGAATACGCCGGCTACGCCTCCGACATCACCCGCACCTGGCCGGTGGACGGCCGCTATTCGAAGGAACAGCGCGCCCTGTACGAGGTGGTGCTGGCGGCCCAGGCCGCGGCGATGGCGCAGGCCCGGCCGGGGCGGTCCTGGATCGCCGGCCACGAGGCCGCGGTGGAGGCCCTGACCGACGGCCTATTGTCGCTGGGCCTGCTCAAGGGCACGCTCCGTTCGGCGCTGGCTTCCGGCGCGTACAAGAAGTTCTACATGCACAAGACCGGACACTGGCTGGGCCTGGACGTGCACGACGTCGGCGAATACAAGCTCGCCGGCGAATTCCGCGAACTGGAGCCGGGCATGGTCTTCACCATCGAGCCCGGCCTGTACATCGCGCCCGGCACCAGGGGCGTGCCGGCGAAATGGCAGGGCATCGGCATCCGCATCGAGGACGACGTGCTGGTCACACCCGACGGCCACGAGGTGCTGACCGGCGCCGTGCCCCGCGACATCGAGGCGGTGGAAGCCGTGCTCGCCACCCGCTGAAGGAACCCTGATGACCCTTGCCACCCCGATCCGGATCCTGGCCGCAACCCTGGCCCTCTCGCTGCCCTGGGCGGCCCTCGCGGCCGACACCGAACCCGCGGCGGAAGACGCCGCTCCGGCCATCACGGTGGTGAAGGGCGGCGGCGTCGCCGAGGTGTACCGGGAGCAGGGCGGCGATTTCGCCGCCTTCGGTCCCGACGGCGGCGCGCCGGAACGCGCCGAAGCCGTGGAGCTGCGCGTGCTGCGTGCGCTGCGCGCGGCCACGGAACTCGAGCTGGTCGGGCTGGCGACCGCGGCCGGCGAAACCGCCAACCTGTCCTGCGGCAGCGCCTGCGTGGGCGGTTATGCGGTCCGCGGGCGCGCGCCGGTGCCGGCGGATTCGCAGGCCGCCGTGCGGGACCTGTTCGCCGCCTGGATCGACGGGCGCGCCGCGAACGCGCCGGCCTGCGCCGCCACCTATGGCCATGCCCTGAAGTTCGCGCACGACGGCTACCGCTACGAGGTGCTGCTGGCCGCCGATTGCGGCCACTACCGCATCCTGCGCGGGGGCGTGCCGGTGGCCGAGGGGCGCACCGAGTCGCCCGCCGCGGTGGACGGCCTGGACGCCCTTCTGGGCGGCACGGCTTCGCGCTGAGCGCGCCGCGCGCCCGTCGCGGGCGCGCCGCTCACATGTCACATGTCGTGTTTCTTCAGCTCCAGGCCGCGCGCCTGGTACTGCTTCCAGCGTTCCCGCAGCGGGCCGCGGGCCGATTCGTCGGCCGGCACCACCTCCAGCACGCGCTCGAAACCGTCGGGCACCGCCGCGTCGCGCAGGTTCAGCACCAGCGGGCGCAGGGCGGCGTCGTGTTCGGGCGCGGCGATCAGCACCGGCACCTCGTCCTCGTCCTCGTCGGCGCCGACGATCTGGTGCGGCACGTAGGCGTCCGGGTCGAAGGACCAGAGCAGGTCGTCCAGCGCTTCGGCCTGGGCGGTCGAGGCGCACAGCACCAGCAGCGGCTGGCCGGCGTCGCTGGCCTTGCGCGCCAGCTCGCACACGAGCAGCAGCGGTTGCTCGCGGAAACGCGGCTTGGCGATCAGGTAGAAGTCGGCGCGCGCGGCCATGCGCGGGTCAGCCGGCCTGGTCGATCAGCCACTGGGTCAGCAGGCCGACCGGGCGGCCGGTGGCCAGGCCCTTGCGGCCCTCGCCGTTGCTGACGCCGGCGATGTCCAGATGGGCCCAGCGCTGGCCTTCGGTGAAGCGCGCCAGGAAGCAGCCGGCGGTGATGGCGCCGGCGTTCTTGCCGCCGATGTTGTAGACGTCGGCGAAGGCGGACTCGAGCTGGGTCTGGTATTCGTCCCACAGCGGCAGGCGCCAGGCGCGGTCGAATACGGTCTCGCCGGCGGCCAGCAGCTCGTCGGCCAGGTCGTCGTGCTTGCTCATCAGGCCCGAGGCGAACTTGCCCAAGGCCACCACGCAGGCGCCGGTGAGCGTGGCGACGTCCACGGTGGCCTGCGGCTCGAAGCGCTGCACGTAGGTCAGCGCGTCGCACAGGATCAGGCGGCCTTCGGCGTCGGTGTTGCCGACCTCGATGGTCTTGCCCGACATCGAGGTCAGGATGTCGCTGGGCCGGTAGGCGTCGGCGTCGGGCATGTTCTCGACCGCCGGCACCACCGTGACCAGGTTGATCGGCAGCTTCATCTTCGCCACGGCGGCGAAGCTGCCGATGACGGTGGCGGCGCCGCACATGTCGAATTTCATCTCCTCGATGCCGCCCTGGACCTTCAGGTTGATGCCGCCGGTGTCGAAGGTGATGCCCTTGCCGACCAGGGCATGCGGCCGGGCCTGGGCCGCGCCGGTGTACTTGAGCACGATCAGCCGGGGCGCGTTGGCCGAGCCGCGGGCCACCGCCAGCAGCGAGCCCATGCCCAGCTTCTCCATGTCGGCGCGTTCGAGGATTTCGACCTCGACGTTGGCGTGTTCGGCGGCGATCCGGCGCGCGGTGTCGGCCAGGTAGCCCGGATTGCAGATGTTGGGCGGCAGGTTGCCCAGCTCGCGCGCCAGTTCGACGCCGGCGGCGATGGCCACGCCGTGTTCGAACGCGGACTGCTGCGCCTTGTCGCCGAGCAGGGTGAGCGACTTCAGGCCGTCCTCGCCGTCCTTGCGACTGCGGGTGGCCGTGTAGCTGTACGCGGCGTGGTCGGCGGCGATCGCGGCCTGGCGCAGGTTCCAGGCGGCGTCGCGGCCGGGTACGGCCAGCTCGGTCAGGGTGAGCAGGGCGTGGCGGGCAGGGCCGGTCTTGAGCGCGCGCACGGCGTCGGCGACGGCCTTGAGGTACTGCGGCACCGCGAACTTTCCGGCATCGCCCAGGCCGACCACCAGCACGCGCGGCGCCTTCACGCCGGCGAGGTCCGGGACCAGGGCGGTGCGGCCGGTCTTGCCGGAGAGATCGCCACGGCCGGCCAGCGCGGCAAGGCGGCCGCCGCTGGCGCGGTCCAGCGCCTGGGCCGAGGCCGGCAGGCTGCCGTCGGCATAGAGGCCGACGACGATGCAGTCGGCATCGGCGGTAGCGGGGTCGGCTTGGTTCAGGCGAAGTTCGAGGGCCATGGGTCGTGATTCCGTACAATCAGGGGGGATTCGGGGTCGGCGCCGCCAGCATAAGGGGCGGTCGGCCGCGTTGACCCGGACGATTCTAGCAAGCCCACCCCGACCAGGCCGCCCAAACGCATGCTGTTGATCGAGCGATACCTGTTGCGCCAGTTCACCGCCAGTGTCCTGGCCGTGGCCGTGGTGCTGCTGCTGGTGGGCCTGGGCGGCCTGCTGGTGGACCTGATGTCGGAGATCGCGCGCGGCAAGGTGCCGGCGGCCCTGCTGCTGTCGCAGCTGGGCCTGCGCTCGATCCAGGTGCTGCCGCTGCTGCTGCCGCTGGCGTTGTTCGTCGGGCTGCTGCTGGTGGTCGGCCGGCTGTATGGCGAGAGCGAGATGGCGGTGCTGGCCTCGGTCGGCCTGGGCCCGCAGCGGCTGTGGCGGCCGCTGCTGCTGGTCACCCTGCCGGTGGTGCTGGTGGTGGCGGCCACCTCGCTGTGGCTGGCGCCCTACGGCGCGCGCGTGGCGCGCGACATGATCGAAACCGCGAACCGGTCCTTCCTGGTCGCGGGCCTCGAGGCCGGGCGCTTCATGGAATTGCCCGGCCGGAGCGGCATCCTCTACGTCGGTGAACTCAGCAGCGACGGCACCCGGTTCCGCAAGATGTTCGTGCAGTCCGAGCGCGACGGTCGCCTGGACGTGGTCACCGCGACCGATGGCGAACTGTTCTTCGAGGGCGACACCGGCCGCTTCCTGCGCCTGCGCGACGGTTTCCGGGTCGAGGGCGTGCCCACCGCCAGGGACTTCCGGATGATGCGTTTCGCCGAGAACGAACTGCGCGTGCCCGACCGCGAGATCGAGGCCGAGACCAATGAACTCGAGGCCCGCCCGACCCTGGCCCTCGCCGCCCAGACCGACGCCCCGGCGCGCGCCGAGCTGCACTGGCGCCTGGCGACGCCGCTGCTGGCGCTCGCCCTGGGCTTCCTGGCGCTGCCGCTGGGTCGCGGCGATGCGCGCCAGGCGCGTTATGGCCGCGTGCTCGCCGCGCTGCTGATCTATATCAATGCCATGGTCCTGCTGATCCTCGGCAAGGGCTGGCTGGGCACGGGCGTCATCCCGGCCTGGCTGGGCCTGTGGTGGCTGCTGCTGCCGATGGCGCTGCTGGCGGCCTGGCTGTTCCGCATCGACGGCCGGCTGCGCCGGCCCCGCCCGGAGCCGGCATGAGCATCAGCCTGCGGCCGAGGACGGTCGACCTCTATCTGTCCCGCAGCGTGCTGATGGCGACGCTGGGCGCCTGGCTGGTGCTGGTGGGCTTCGACGTGGTCCTGGCCCTGGTCAACGAGCTCGACGAGATCGGCGAGGGCGGCTACACGCTCAGCCACGCCGTGCTTTACGCCGCCTACACGGTGCCGCGCCGGATCTACGAACTGTTCCCGACCTCGGCCCTGATCGGCTGCGTGCTGGGCCTGGGCGGCCTGGCCGCGCGCTCGGAGCTGACGGCGATGCGCGCGGTCGGCATGTCCAAGCTGCGCATCGGCCTGGGTGCGCTGCTTTCGCTGGCCCTGGTCACCGTGCTGATGGTCGTGAACGCCGAAACCGCGGCGCCCTATGGCGAGCAGAGCGCGCACGCCGTCGCCAACGCCGCCAAGACTGGCGACGTGGTGATGGCGCGGGTGTCCGGCCTGTGGGCGCGCGAAGGCAATGTGTTCCTCAACGCCCGCGACGGCGTGCGCCGCCAGGTCGACGGCCAGGAGCGCACCGAACTGCAGGGCGTGCGCCTGTTCGAATTCGACGCCGACGGAAAGCTGGTGTCGCTGGCCGAGGCCCGCACCGCCGAACACCGCGGCGACGGCTGGGTACTGCGCGACGTCACCCGCTCGGTGTTCGGCCCGCGTTCCGTGCAGAGCGAGACCCTGGCCGAGCAGCGCTGGGAAACCGGCCTGGACGACCAGGCGCTCGCCGCGGCGGCGGCCCGGCCGCGCTATCTCAGCAGCGCCGAACTCGACCGCAACATCACCTACATGCAGCGCAACGGCCTGGACCCCAAGGCCTTCGAGAACGCCTACTGGGCGCGCTGGTTCTATCCGGTGAACGTGGCGGTGCTGTGCCTGGCGGCGCTGCCCTTCGCCTTCGGTTCGCTGCGCTCGGGCGGCTTCGGCAAGCGCCTGTTCATCGCCATCGTCATCGGCGTGGCGTATCTGCTCGCGCAGCGCCTGGTGGTCAGCCTGTCGGACGTCTACCGTTTCGACGCGCGCCTGGCCTACCTGCTGCCGCCGGTCGCGCTGATGGGCCTGTGCTGGGGCGTGTTCGCCCGCCGCGACTAGGCCTGTGCGGGCTCCAGCCGCACCAGCACGGTGCCGCTGGCCAGATCGTGCCAGGTGCGGCGTTCGCGTTCGAACAGCGACCACCAGAAGCCCAGGCCGAAGGCCGCCAGCGACAGCGTCGCCACCGCGTAGCGCAGGGCCAGCGCGGCCATGCCGGCATGCCGGCCGTCGGCGGTGGTGACCTTCAGGCGCCAGGGCCGCATGCCCAGCGTCTGCCCGCCGCGGCGCCACGACAGCAGCGCGTAGCCGCCGGTCACCGCCCACAGCAGCAGCAGCTCCAGCCAGGAACCGGGCGATCCCGGCGCCACCGGCACGCCGCCGCGCGCCAGCAGCACCAGGCCGCCGACCGCGAACCACAGCGCCAGCACCGGGAAAAAGTCGTAGACCAGGGCGAACAGCCGCCAGCCGAGGTGGGCGGGACGGGCGAGGGCAGGGGCAGGCGCATTCATCGCGACAGCATAGCGGCGCCCGGCGGCCGCGGCTAAGCTTCGGCCATGCCCGCCCGCCGTCCCGCCGACCGTCGCGCCCGTGCGCAGTCGCTGCCGCCGGCCTCGGCCGCGGACCAGCACGCGATCGCCGCTTTCCTCGACCGCGCCTGGGCCGAATCCGGGCTCTCGCGCCTCACCCTCGACAGCTACCGCCGCGACCTGGAGGGCCTGGCACGCTGGCTGGCCGTGACCGGCCGCGGGCTGTCGGGCGTCGACCGCCAGGTGCTGTTCGACTACCTGGCCGCGCGCACCGGCGAGGGTTACGCCGCGCGCAGCAACGCCCGCCTGCTGTCCTCGCTGCGCGCCTTCTTCGGCCAGCAGCTCCGCCTGGGTCAACGCGACAACGACCCGACCGCCCTGCTCGACCTGCCCAAGCTGGGCCGTTCGCTGCCCAAGGCCCTGTCGGAAAGCGAGGTCGAGGCCCTGCTGAAGGCTCCGGACATCGAAACCCCCGCCGGCCTGCGCGACCGTGCGATGGTCGAACTGATGTACGCCACCGGCCTGCGCGTCAGCGAACTGGTGAACCTGCCCGCCACCGGCGTGAACCTGCGCCAGGGCGTGCTGCGGGTGATGGGCAAGGGCAGCAAGGAGCGCCTGGTGCCGCTGGGCGAGGAAGCACAGCACTGGCTGGAGCGCTACCTGGCCGAGGCGCGGCCGGTCCTGGCGGGGGGGCGCGCGGTGGCGCCGCTGTTCCCCGGGCGCGACGGCGGGGCCTTGAGCCGCCAGCAGTTCTGGAACGTGGTCAAGCGCCTGGCCGGGCTTGCGGGCATCGATCCGGCGCGGGTCAGCCCGCACGGCCTGCGCCACAGTTTCGCCACCCACCTGCTCAACCACGGCGCCGACCTGCGCGCGCTGCAGATGCTGCTGGGCCACAGCTCGCTGTCGACCACCCAGATCTACACCCTGGTGGCGCGTGAAGGCCTCAAGCGCCTGCACCAGCAGCACCATCCGCGGGCCTGAGCCGCGGCCGGCGTGGCAGAATCGCGAACTTTCCGCCCCGCACGGGGTCGGACCCGCACCGAAGACGAGGACCCCCGAATGCTGCGCCACATCCTTCCCCTGCTGGCCCTGAGCGCCAGCCTGTCGGCCTGCGGGGCCGAACCGGCGCCGGCCAAGGCCCCGGCCACCGCCGCGGCGCCCGGCGAGGCGGCGGTCCGCGCCGCGCTCGAGGAACTGCTGCCGGGCGTGAAGCCCTCCCACGTCAAGCCGGCGCCGGTCGCCGGGTTCAGCGAAGTGGGCCTGGATGGCCGCGTGGTCTACGTCAGCAATGACGGCAAATACCTGTTCCAGGGCGCCATGGTCGACGTCGCGCGCCGCGAGAACCTGACCCTGGCGGCCGAAGCCGGCCTGCGCAAACAGGCCCTGGCCACGGCCGGCAAGGACCGCCGCATCGTCTTCGCCGCCGCCAAGCCCCGGCACACGGTGACCGTGTTCACCGACATCGACTGCGGCTACTGCCGGAAGATGCATACCCAGATCGCCGAGTACAACCGCCTGGGCATCAGCGTCGAATACCTGTTCTACCCGCGCGAGGGCATCGGCTCGGAGTCCTTCGAGAAGGCGGTTTCGGTCTGGTGCGCGCCCGACCGCCGCCAGGCCATGACCGCCGCCAAGGCCGGCCAGACCCTGCCGCGCGGCAACTGCAGCAACCCGGTGACCATGGACTACGACCTGGGCCGCCGGGTCGGCCTGGACGGCACGCCCGCCATCTACAACGCCGACGGCCTGCAGGTGGGTGGATACCTGGCCCCGGCCGAAATGCTGGCCCGGCTGGACCAGATGGCCGCCAAGCCCTGAGCCGGGCCGGGCCTTGGGCCCGGTCTTCCTCTACAATACGGCGCTCGTTTCCCACGGAATTGTGCGGACATGATCGTCCTCGAGGGCCTGCCGGCCCTGTCGCCCTTCCGGCGCGACCGCCTGCAGGCCCGCCTGCAGCCTCTCGCCGAAGGCCTCCGGATCACCGGGGCCTGGCACGTCTACTTCATCGAGCCCGACGCCGGCGCCTCGCCCGACCTGGAGGCCCTGGGCCGCATCCTGGAAGGCTGCACCGCCCGGGAAGCGCCCGGGGCGGGAGCGCAGTCGCGCTTCGTGGTACCGCGCCTGGGCACGCTGTCGCCCTGGGCCAGCAAGGCCACCGAGATCCTGCGCGGCGCCGGCCTGGCGGTGAAGCGGGTCGAACGTGGCCTGCGCCTGGACCTGGCCGGCCTGCCGCCCGCCGGCGACGCCGCCTGGCCGAAGCTTGCGCGCGCCCTGCACGACCCGATGACCCAGTCCCTGCTGGCCGACCGCGACGAAGCCGCGCGCCTGTTCGCCGTTCCGGCGCCCGGCGCGCTCGAGCGCGTGCCCCTGGCCGGCCTGGCGGAAGCCAATGGCCGCCTCGGCCTGGCGCTGTCGGACGACGAGATCGACTACCTGCAGCAGCGCTACGCCGAACTCGGCCGCGATCCGTCCGACGCCGAGCTGATGATGTTCGCGCAGGCCAACTCCGAACACTGCCGGCACAAGATCTTCAACGCCGACTGGACCATCGACGGCGAGCCGCAGCCGCTCTCGCTGTTCAAGATGATCAAGAACACCCACGCGCAGTCGCCGCAGCTCACGCTGAGCGCGTACAAGGACAACGCCGCCGTGGTCGAAGGCCACCCGGGCGCGCGTTTCCGCGCCGACGCCAATGGCGAATACGGCCACAGCGCGCCGATGGACTCGGCCTTCTGCATCAAGGTCGAAACCCACAACCATCCGACCGCGATTTCGCCCTTCCCGGGCGCCGCCACCGGCGCCGGCGGCGAGATCCGCGACGAGGGCGCGACCGGCCGCGGCGGCAAGCCCAAGGCCGGCCTCACCGGTTTCTCGGTATCGCACCTGCGCATCCCGTCGCTGCCGCGGCCCTGGGAAGCGGAGCGCCCGCTCAACCCGCGCATGGCCACGGCGCTGGAGATCATGACCGACGGCCCGATCGGCGCCGCGGCCTTCAACAACGAATTCGGCCGGCCGGCGCTGACCGGCTATTTCCGCAGCTTCGAGCTGCCGACCGACCAGCCCGGCCTCAGCCGCGCCTACGACAAGCCGATCATGCTGGCCGGCGGCCTGGGCGCGATCGACCGCGGCCAGGTGAAGAAGCTCGACCTGCGCCCCGGCGACGCGGTGGTGGTGCTGGGTGGCCCGGCGATGCTGATCGGCCTGGGCGGCGGCGCCGCCTCGTCGGTGGCTTCGGGCCAGAGTTCGGAAGACCTGGACTTCGCCTCGGTGCAGCGCGACAACGCCGAGATGCAGCGCCGCTGCCAGGAAGTGATCGACCGCTGCTTCGCCCAGGGCGAACGCAACCCGATCCTGACCGCGCACGACGTCGGCGCCGGCGGCTTGTCCAACGCCATCCCCGAGCTGCTGCACGACTCCAGCGTCGGCGGCGTGATCGAGATGGCGAAGATCCCCAGCGACGACCCCTCGCTGAGTCCGATGCAGCTTTGGTCGAACGAGGCCCAGGAGCGCTACGTGCTCGGCGTCGCCGCCGACCGCGTGGCCGACTTCGAGGCCATCTGCCGGCGCGAGCGCGCGGTGTTCGCCGTCGTCGGCTTCGCCACCGCCGAGGAGCGCCTGGTGCTGAAGGCGCCGGACGGCTCGCTGCCGATCGACCTGCCGATGGACGTGCTGTTCGGCAAGTCGCCCAAGATGCACCGCGACACCCAGCGCACGCCGGCGCCGCGCTGGCCGCGCCTGGACACCTCGAAGCTGGACCTGCGCGAAGCCGGCCTGCGCGTGCTCGCGCACCCGACCGTGGCCGCCAAGAACTTCCTGGTCACCATCGGCGACCGCAGCGTCGGCGGACTGTGCTCGCGCGACCAGATGGTGGGTCCGTGGCAGCTGCCGCTGGCCGACGTCGCGGTCACGCTGACCGATTTCAACGGCCGCGCCGGCGAAGCCATGGCCGTGGGCGAGCGCACGCCGCTGGCCCTGATCGACGCCGCCGCGTCCGCGCGCATGGCCGTGGGCGAGGCGATCACCAACCTCGCCGCCGCGCCGGTGGCCTCGCTGTCGGAAGTGAAGCTGTCGGCCAACTGGATGGCCGCGGCGTCCTTCCCCGGCGAAGACGCGCTGCTGTTCGACGCCGTCAAGGCCGTCGGCATGGAGCTGTGCCCGGAGCTGGACCTCAGCATCCCGGTCGGCAAGGACTCGCTGTCGATGCAGGCGCAGTGGCAGGCGCCTGAAGGCCCGCAGAAATCGGTGTCGCCGGTGTCGCTGGTCGTCAGCGCCTTCGCCCGCGTCGCCGACGCCGGCGCGACCCTGGTGCCGGTGCTCGACCGCAGCGTGGATTCCGAGCTGTGGCTGATCGGCCTGGGCGCCGGCCAGCGCCGCATGGGCGGATCGATGCTGGCCCAGGTGCACAACGCCTTCGGCGGCCCGAGCCCGGACCTGGACGAACCGCAGCGCCTGCGCGCCTTCTTCGAGTTGATCCAGGCCGCGCGCGCCGACGGCCTGCTGCTGGCCTACCACGACCGCTCCGACGGCGGCGCCTTCGCGGCGCTGTGCGAGATGGCCTTCGCCGGCCACTGTGGCCTGGAGCTCAGCCTCGACGGCTGGGGCGACGATCCCTTCAGCACCCTGTTCAACGAAGAGCTGGGCGCGGTGGTGCAGATCGCCGCCGAGGACCGCGTGGCCTTCGCCGACTTGGTGAACCGCCACGACCTGACCCATTGCGCACAGCGCATCGGCAAGCCCAGCACGGCGCCGGTGGTTCGGGTCAGCGAGGGCCGCGAGGTGCTGGCCGAGTGGACCTGGGAGGAGCTGTTCGGGGCCTGGTGGTCGGTGACGCACGCCATCCAGGCGCTGCGCGACGACCCCGCCGGCGCCGACAGCGAGCGCGACGCCCGGCTGGACTTCGCCGATCCGGGCCTGGTCCCGAAACTCACCTTCGATCCGGCCGATGACATCGCCGCGCCCTGGATCGTCACCGGCGTGCGTCCGCGGGTGGCGATCCTGCGCGAGCAGGGCGTCAACGGCCAGGTGGAGATGGCGGCGGCGTTCGACCGCGCCGGCTTCACGGCGGTGGACGTGCATATGTCCGACCTGATCTCCGGCCGCGTCGCCCTGGAATCGTTCAAGGGCCTGGCGGCCTGCGGCGGCTTCAGCTACGGCGACGTGCTGGGCGCCGGCCGCGGCTGGGCCACGTCCATCCTGGAGCGGCCGGACCTGCGCGAGCAGTTCGCGCGCTTCTTCGAGCGTTCCGACAGTTTCAGCCTGGGCGTCTGCAACGGCTGCCAGATGTTCGCCCAGCTCAAGGGCCTGGTGCCCGGCGCCGAGCACTGGCCGCGGTTCCTGCGCAACAAGAGCGAGCAGTACGAAGCGCGCCTGGCCCAGGTACAGGTGCAGGAGTCGCCCTCGATCCTGTTCGCCGGCATGGCGGGTTCGCGCATCCCGGTGGTGGTCGCGCACGGCGAGGGTTACGCCCGCTTCGATGCGCCGGAGCACGAATCGGCGGCCAGGATCGCGCTGCGCTTCGTCGACGGCCACGGCCGGCCGACCGAAGCCTACCCGGCCAATCCGAACGGTTCGCCCGAGGGCATCACTGGCCTCACCAGCCGCGACGGCCGCGCCACGCTGATGATGCCGCACCCGGAACGGGTGTTCCGCAGCCTGCAGATGAGCTGGCATCCGGCCGAGTGGGGCGAGGATTCGCCCTGGCTGCGGATCTTCCGCAACGCCCGCGCCTGGGTCGCCTGACCCGGCGCGGCGGTTAAGCCCCACTGCCGCCGACGTCCAGGCTGTGCAAAGCCGGCCGTGGCCCGGCGATGGTCGCGGCGGGTGTTTAAGCTTGGCCGGGTGTTCTTCCGGAGACCCTGTCGTATGTTCCGCTGCCTGTTCGCACTGCTGCTTTGCTTTCCGCTGTCGGCGGCCGCCGACGTACCGATGCCGGATCCCAGCCTGCGCTATGTCGACCGCGACGTGGCGGCCATGGCGATGCATCCGCGCCCCGGCGACAATGCCGGCTTCCGCCGCCACCTGAATGCCCGGATCCGCAAGGATCCAAATGACAGTGCGGCGCTCCTGCACCGCGCCTATCTGTTCCACGCCAGCGGCGACATCGAGGAAGGCGACCGCGACTTCAGGCGCGTGCTCGAGCGGGGCGCGGACGATCCGGTCAATGGCCGCCGTGCCCTCTGGTCGCTGGGCTGGAGCGCGTTCAACCGCGGCCAGCCCGCGCAGGCGGTGGATTATTGGCAGCAGGCCGCCCGGGCGCACGGCGGGCGGCCCTCCTGGTATCCCTATACCGTCGCCGTGGGTCTGTGGGTCCAGGGCGAACGGGACGCGGCCTTGGCCTGGTACGACAGCGCCGCCCGCAGCCAGCCCGACTGGACGCAGGCCGAGGGCGTCCAGGCGCGCACACGGCACTGGCGGGCGCCCGAAAGGCAGGCCATCGAGGCGCTTTTCAAGGCATGGTCGGCACGCGCCGCGACCCCGCCCGCGGCCTTCGCGGACTGAACCCGCGGCGCGGCGAGACCTGTTAAATTCCGGGCTCCCCGTGATGGAGTCGCCCGTGGCCGCGGCCATTCAGGAAACCACCGAAACCGCCGACAGCCGCATCGCCGCGGCCCTGATCGCGCGCGGCCGGCTGAAGGACGCCGACCTGGGCCGCGCCCAGCGCCTGCACGCCGAGGCCGGCGGCTCGTTGTCGGCTCTGCTGCTGCGCCTGGGCATGGTGTCCGAACGCGACATGGCCGAGGCGGCCGCCGAAGTGCTGGGCCTGCCCCTGCTTTCGGCCAAGGATTGCCCGGACGTCCCGCCGGCCGGCGTGCAGCTGTCGCTGCGCTTCCTCAAGCAGCTGTCGGTGTGCCCGGTGGGCGAGGACGAACAGCACGTCGACCTGCTGGTGGCCGAACCGCAGGATCCCTACGCCGCCGACGCCGTCGCCCTGGCCACCGGCCGCACCGTGCGGGTGAAGGTGGGCCTGCGCGCCGAGATCGCCGACCTGATCGAGCGCTATTACGGCAGCGGGCGTTCGGCGATGGGCACCATCGTCGAGAACCTCGGCGACGAGAGCGCCGGCGACGAGGCCGACGTCGAACAACTGCGCGACCTGGCCTCGGAAGCCCCGGTGATCCGCCTGGTGAACCTGGTGATCCAGCGCGCGGTGGAGCTGCGCGCCTCCGACATCCACATCGAGCCCTTCGAGAGCCGGCTCAAGGTGCGTTACCGCGTGGACGGCGTGCTGGAAGAGGCCGAATCGCCGCCGGCCAACCTCACCGCCGCGGTGATCTCGCGCATCAAGATCATGGCCAAGCTCAACATCGCCGAGCGCCGCCTGCCGCAGGACGGCCGCATCATGCTGCGCGTGCAGGGCAAGGAGCTGGACCTGCGCGTCAGCACGGTGCCCACCGCCCACGGCGAAAGCGTGGTGATGCGCCTGCTCGACCGCGAGACGGTCGTGTTCGATTTCAAGAAGCTGGGCTTCACCGATGCCTTCCTGCCCCAGTTCCAGAAAGTGCTGGAGCAACCGCACGGCATCCTGCTGGTCACCGGTCCCACCGGCTCGGGCAAGACCACCACGCTGTACACCGCGCTGAGCAGGCTCAACACGCCGGACGTGAAGATCATCACCGTCGAGGACCCGGTCGAATACCAGATCGAGGGCATCAACCAGATCCAGGCCAAGCCGCAGATCGGGCTGGACTTCGCCCACGCCCTGCGCAGCATCGTGCGCCAGGACCCGGACATCATCATGATCGGCGAGATGCGCGACCTGGAGACCTGGCGCATCGCCATCCAGTCCGCGCTCACCGGCCACCTGGTGCTGAGCACGCTGCACACCAACAACGCCGCCGGCGGCATCACCCGCATGATGGACATGGGCGTCGAGGACTACCTGCTCACGTCCACGGTGAACGGCATCCTGGCCCAGCGCCTGGTGCGCCGGATCGAGCCGACGCACATGGAGAAGTACGAGGCGCTGCCGGAAGTGGTGGAGGAATTCGGCCTGCGCCGCTTCCAGCCCGAGGGCACGATCCACCTCTACCGCCCCAGGCCGTCCGCGCTCACGCCCACCGGCTACCTGGGCCGCACCACCATCATGGAATTCCTGGTGATGGACGACAGCCTGCGCCGGCTGGTGATGCAGCACGCCGGCATGGGCGAGCTGGAGGAGGCCGCGCGCGCCCGCGGCATGCGCACCATGTACGAGGACGGGCTGATCAAGGCGATGCAGGGCCTGACCACCATCGAGGAAGTCCTGCGCGTGACGCAGGAAGCCTAGGCACATGGCGCTGTTCCGCTACAAGGCGCTGTCGGCGACCGGCGAAACCCTGGACGGGCAGATGGAGGCCGCCAGCGCCGAGGAAGTGATCACCCGCCTGCAGGACCAGGGCCACCTGCCGGTCGAGGCGCGCCGAACGGACACCGGCGGCGGCGAGGGACTGGGCGCGCTGTTCAAGCGCCAGGAGTTCGGCGCCGACCAGACCCTGCAGTTCACCCAGCAGCTGGCGACCCTGCTCGGCGCCGGCCAGCCGCTGGACCGCGCGCTCGGCATCCTGCTGGAGCTGCCCGACAGCGTGCAGGCGCGGCGCGTGGTCGAACGCATCCGCGAATCGGTGCGCGGCGGCGCGCCGCTGTCGACCGCGCTGGAGCAGCAGCACGGCATCTTCTCGCGCCTTTACGTGAACCTGGTGCGCGCCGGCGAGGCCGGCGGCAATCTGCACGAAAGTCTGCGCCGGCTCGCGGACTATCTCGAGCGCAGCGCCGTGCTGCGCTCGCGCCTGGTCAACGCGCTCACCTATCCGGCCATCCTGCTCACCCTGGTCTGCGCGTCGGTGGTGTTCCTGATGGTGATGGTGGTGCCGCAGTTCCAGTCGCTGTTCGACAGCATGGACGTCGCGCTGCCCTGGTATACCGCCGCGGTGCTGTCGGCGAGCCTGTTCCTGCGCGACTGGTGGTGGCTGGCCCTGGCCGCGCTGCTGGTGCTGGCCTGGTGGCTGGCGGCGCGGTTCGCGCAGCCCGCGACCCGGCGCGCGATCGACGAGCGCCTGCTGCGCACCCGTTTCCCCGGCGACCTGCTGGCCAAGCTCGACACCGCGCGCCTGGCGCGCACGCTCGGCACCCTGGTGCACAACGGCGTACCCCTGCTCACCGCGCTGAACCTCTCGCGCCCGGTGCTGTCCAACCGCGTGCTGGGCGAAGCGGTGGAGGCTGCCGCCGAAGAAGTGAAGACCGGCAGCGGCCTGGGCTACGCGCTGGGCCGGCAGAAGCGTTTCCCGCGCCTGGCGGTGCACATGGTCCAGGTCGGCGAGGAGTCGGGCGAGCTCGACACCATGCTGTTCAAGGTCGCCGACACCTTCGACCGCGAATCCGCCGATGCACTCGAGCGCCTGCTGGCCCTGCTCGTGCCCACCATCATCGTGCTGCTCACCGCCCTGGTCGGCGTCATCGTGCTATCGGTGCTGCTGCCCATCTACGACCTCACCAACGCCATAGGTTGAACGCCATGCGACGTCGTTTCCCGAAATCCCCGCTCCCGTCCCGCAAGCAGGCCCGCGGCATGAGCCTGATCGAGATCATCATCGTCATCGTGCTGATCGGATCGGTGCTGGCCCTGGTCACCAGCCGGATCATGGGCGGCCAGGACCGCGCCAACGTCGGCATCACCAAGACCCAGCTGGTGACGCTCTCGGGCAAGGTCGACCAGTTCCGCATGGACACCGGCAAGCTGCCGGACAGCCTGGACCAGCTGGTCAGCGCCTCGGGCATGCCGAACTGGCTCGGCCCGTACGCGAAGAAGGAAGAACTGAACGATCCCTGGGGCGGCGCGATCCAGTACCGCAAGCCCGGCGAGTCCGGCCCCTACGAACTGGTCAGCCTGGGCGCCGACGGCCAGCCGGGCGGGGAAAGCGTGAACGCCGACCTGCGCGCCCCCTGAGGCCGCGCGGCGACCGGCCATGAAGACCGCGCGCGGCCTGTCGCTGGTCGAGGTGCTGGTGGTGGTGGCCCTGATCGCGGTGATCGCCGGGATGGCCGCCGCCGTGATGGGTCGCGCGCTGCCCGGCCAGCAGCTGCGCGGCGCGGCCCGCGAGGTCGCCGGCCAGCTGCGCTGGACCCGCGCCCAGGCCATCGCCACCGGGCGTGAGCAGACCTTCTCGATGGACGTGATCGGCAAGCGCTGGACGGCGGCCGGGCAGCGCGAGGGCGAACTGCCCGGGGAGATCGAGCTGGTGGCCACCACCGCGCGCCAGCCGCAGGGCGAGGACCGCACCGCGGTCGTGCGCTTCTTCCCCGAGGGCGCCGCCACCGGTGGACGCTTCGTGCTCAAGCGCGGCGATGCCGCCTGGCGCATCGACGTGGCCTGGCTCACCGGCGAAGTCACGCTGAGCCGCGGCGAGGGCCCGCCGCCGTGAGGCGCGCCGTACACCGCGGCGCGGCCCGCCAGCGCGGCTTCAGCCTGCTGGAGGTGATGCTGGCCTTCGCCCTGCTGGCCGTGGCCCTGGGCATCCTGATCGCGATCCTGGGCGGCGGACTGAACCAGGTGCGCAACGCCAGCGACGCCACCGAGGCGACCCTGCACGCGCAATCGGTGCTGGACGAGCTGGGCGTGCTGGCGCCGATCGAACCCGGTCGCCAGCAGGGCGAGAGCGAGGACGGCCGCTACCGCTGGACGCTGGAGATCACCGAGGTCGATGATCCGGTGCCGCCCGAACCGACGGATCCGGCGATCGAGCCGCTGGAATCCGTGGGCCTTCAGCCGGTGGGCGTGCCGGTGCTCTACCGCGTGCAGCTGGACATCGGCTGGGGCGAGGACGACTACGCGCGCAGCCTGCGCTTCGCGACCCTGCGCGCGCGCCTGCCGGCCCAGCCCGCGGGAGCGCTGCCGTGAAGCGCGCGCGCGGCTTCACCCTGGTCGAAGTGCTGCTGGCCACGGCGCTGCTGGCCGCGGGGCTGACGCTGGCCTTCGCGGCGCTGCTGAACGCCACCCGCGCTACCGAACGCGCCGAGGCCATGGCCCAACGCCAGGAACGGCTGCGCGCGGTGCAGGGATTCCTGCGCCGGCAGCTGAACGGCGCCCTGGCCATGCCCTTCGAATACGACGAGGGCACCGGCGAGTCGAAGATGTTCGAGGCAGACGAACGCCTGCTGCGTTTCGTCGCGCCGATGCCGGGCTATCTGTCGCGCGGCGGCCCCTACCTGCAGACCTTCCGCCTGGTGCCCGGCCGCGAGGGCCTGCGGCTGGAGTTCGAGCACCAGCTGCTGACGCCGGAAGGCCCGATCGAGGCCGAGCGCGAGCCCGAGGTGCTGATGGAGGGTATCGCCGAAGGCGCCTTCGCCCTGCGTACGCTCGATCCGCAGGGCGAGCTGGGCGGCTGGGAAAGCCGCTGGGAGGATCCCGCGACGATGCCGCGCCTGGTGCGGCTGGAGCTGCGGTTGCGCGATCCCGCCGCGAACTGGCCGACCCTGGTCGCGGCGCCGCGCCTGGGCGGCGCCGTCGCACAGGGCATGGCGGTGCCCGGCCCGACGCCCGACCCCGAGGACGGACAGCAGTGAACGCGCGCGCGCGTGGCGCCGCCCTGCTGCTGGTGCTCTGGCTGCTGATGCTGCTGGCCGGCCTGGTGGCGGTGTTCGCGCTCTCGGCCCGCACCGAGGCGCTGCAGGGCAGCGCGCTGCGCGTGCAGGTGGCCGGCCGCCAGGCCGCCGAGGCCGGCATCGAGCTGGCGGCGCTGCGTCTGTCGGCGACGGACCCGCGCCAGCGCTGGGTGCCCGACGCGCGCCCCAACCCGTTTCCGTTCGACGACTACCGCATCGAGGTGCGGGTGCAGGACGAGGCCGGCAAGTTCGACCTCAACGTCGCCGATCCGCGCCAGCTGGCGGCGCTGATGGTCGCCCTGGGCATCGAGGAGGGGCGCGCCCGCACCCTGGCCGGCACCATCCAGGACTGGCGCGACCTCGACGACCTGCTGGCGATCGAAGGCGGCGCCGAGGACCGCGACTACGCCGCCGCCGGGCTTCCCTACGGCGCCAGGGACCAGCCTTTCACCACGCTGTCGGAGCTGCAGCAGCTGCTGGGCATGGACGAGGCGACGTACCGGCTGCTGGTGCCGCACGTCACCGTGTTCACCGCGCGGCCGACGCCGGACCCGGCCTTCGCGCAGCCGCCGGTGCTGCAGGCGATGGGGCTGGCGCCGGCGCAGGCGGCCCAGCTGGTGGCCGCGCGCGAAGCCTGGCGGCCAGGCCTTCCGCCGCCGGTGATGCCCGACGGCAGCGCCCTCGCCGTGGTGGGGTCCGGCACGTATAGTGTCGCCAGCCGCGCCACCCGCCCGGACGGCTCGCAGGTCGAAGTCACCGCCACGCTGCGCATCGGCGCCGGCAGCGTCTTCGGCCAGTTGTATGCCCCGCTGGCCTGGCGGGCGGGAGAACCCGACTGATGCCCGCCGCCGATCGTTTTTCCGCCCTGGTCGAACCCCTGAGACTGCGCCTGGCCGCGAGCCCGCTGCCGCGCTGGTCGCGCGAGGCCGTGCAGGCGGTGCTGGACCTGCTGCCGGCGCGCTGGCGCGACTGGATCGCCGGCGACGAACAGCGGCTCTACCTGCTGCGGCAGGACGACGCCCTGCGCCTGGTCGCCAGCGGCCGCGGCGGCGATCGCGACCTCGGATCGCTGCCGCTGGAGGAGTCGGTGTTGGCCTCGGTGCGTCGCCGGCTGGAAGAATCCGCGATCCCGGCCTGGCTGTTGCTGCCGGCCTCGAACGTGCTGCGCCGCAACCTCAGCCTGCCCAGCGCCGCCGAGCCGCGCCTGCGCGAGGTGCTGGCGTTCGAACTCGACCGGCAGACGCCCTTCGCTGCCGACCAGGTGAGCCACCAGGGCCGCGTGCTTGCCCGCGATCCCGCCACCCAGCAGATGCAGGTGGAGCTGCTGGTGCTGCCGCGTGCGCGCCTGGACGCCGAGCTGCAGGCGCTGGGCCCGCTGGCCCAGGGCCTGGCCGGCGTGGATGCGGTGGAACCCGATGGCCGCCGCCTGGGCCTGAACCTGCTGCCGGAAGCCCGCCGCGAGCAGCAGCGCGACCCGGTGCGCCGGCTCAATGCCGCGCTCGCCCTGGTCGCGGCGGTTGCGCTCGGCGGCGCCCTGCTGCTGATGCTGCACAACCGCGGCGAACGGCTGGAGGACCTGCGCCGCCAGGTCGCCGAGGCCAACGACCAGGCGCGCCAGGCGCGCCTGCTGCGCAACCAGCTGCAGGTGTCGGCCCAGGCCGCCAACTTCCTGGCCACCACGCGCGCCGGCCGCCCGACCATGCTCGAACTGCTCGACGACCTGAGCCGCCGCATCCCCGACGACACCGCGCTCGACAAACTGGCGGTGAACGAGGGCAAGCTGGTGATGGTCGGCCAGAGCCGCGCCGCGCCGGCCCTGGTCGGCCTGCTGCAGGCCTCGCCGCTGCTTTCCGGCCCGGCGCTGTCCGGAGCCGTGCAGGCCGATCCGCGCAGCGGCCGCGACCGTTTCACCCTGACCGCCGACGTGGTCGAACAGTCCCCGCGGGAGGCCGGCGATGAAGCCCGTCCCTGAGCGCGTGCGCGTGCTGGCGATCGCCGCCGCGGTCGGCGCCGTGGTCTACCTGGTCGCGCTGCACTGGTGGTTCACCGCGCCGATGCTGGCCATGGGCGACCAGATCGCCGCGCTGCGCGACGAAGAGCTGGCGCTGCGCATGGAGATCGCCCAGCGCCCCGAGCTCGAGCGCGAGCTGGCGCGGGTGCGCGAGTTCGAGGCCGGCAACCCCGGGTTCCTGCCCGAGGCCAACCGCCAGCTCGCCACCGCGGCCCTGGTGCAGCGGCTGGAGTCGGTGGTCAGCCAGGCCAGCCCTCAGGCCTCGCGCTGCCAGATCACCGCGCGCACGCCCTCGGAAACCCGGGCCGAGGAGCCGTTCGAACGCGCCACCGTGCAGGTGCGCCTGCGCTGCGGCATGGCCGAGCTGGGCGCGGTGCTGCATGCGCTGGAAAGCGGCAGCCCGCAGCTTTTCGTCGACAACCTGGACCTGCTGTCCCGGCGCAGCTACCTCGGCACCGGCCTGGAGGGCGGCGCGATGGACGTCAGCTTCGACCTCTACGGCTACCTGAAGTCCTCGCCCGCCGGAGCCGCGCCGTGATCGCCGCGCTGCGCCCGGCCGGAGCCCTGCTGGCCGCGCTGGCGATATGGTCGCTGGCCCTGCTGGTGCTGGCGGTGGCCGGCCTGGGCGCACGCGTCGGCCCGCACCCGGCCAACGCCGCACTGGCGCCGCCGCTGCCGAAGGTGTCGCTGGCGCCCGCCGATTCCCGGCTCGGTCCGCCCTCCGATTATCTGGAAGTCGGCAGCCGTCCGCTGCTCAGTGCCGACCGCCGGCCGCCGCCGGTGACCGACACCGGCGACGGCGGCAGCGACGCGCCGCTGGACGTGGTGCTGACCAGCGTGCTGATCGCCGGCGACCTGAAGCTGGCCATCGTGCAGAAGCAGGGCGATCCCGCCAGCCTGCGCGTGCGCCTGGGCGAACCGGTCGCCGGCACCAGCTGGCGCCTGGTCGACCTGCAGCCGCGCCGCGCGGTGTTCGAAGGCCCGCAGGGCCGGCGCGAGCTGGAGCTGCGGGTGTTTGACGGCGCCGGCGGCGCCACCGTGGTGTCGGGAACGCCGCGCCCGCCGACCGCGGCCGGCGGGCCCACCCCCGGCGCGCCGGGCGGCGCCGCGCCGCCGCCCCAGGCCGTGGCGGCCCAGCCGGCGCCGGCCCCGGCCGCGGATTCCGAGCCCGCCGCGGAGATGACCCAGGAACAGCAGGTCGAGGCGATCCGTCGCCGCATCGAGGCGCGCCGCGCCCAGATGCGCGCCGAGAACGCGCGACGCGACAGCCAACAGGTAGAGTGACCGCATGAATCTTGCCCTTCGTCCCCGACTGCTGGCCGCGACCGTGCTGCTGGTGTTCCTGTCCGGCTGCGTCACCGCGCCCAGCCCGGTGCTCAGCCGCGGCGGCGACCCCCTGGCCGGGCGCGCCCCGGCCCAGGCGCCGGCCGACGACAGCCGGGCCAGCGCCGGCCCCGAGGCCGCCGCCGCCGGCGAGGCCTCCGGGGTCCGCCTGGTCCCGGGCAGCGGCCGCGTCATCGACCAGCGGGTCGCCGCGCAGCCGGCGCCGTCGCTGGACATGCCGGGCGAGGCCACCTTCAACTTCGAGGGCGAGCCGGTGCACGCGGTGGTCAAGGCCATCCTGGGCGACCTGCTGCAGCAGAACTACGTCATCGCCCCGAACGTGCAGGGCCAGGTGACCCTGGCGACGCCGCGTCCGGTGAATGCCGCCCAGGCGCTGAGCCTGCTCGAGATGGTGCTGGGCTGGAACAACGCCCGCCTGGTCTGGTCCGACGGCCGCTACAACGTACTGCCGACCGAGCAGGCGATCGCCGGCAACCTTTCGCCGCGCACCGGCAGCGCCGCCGACGCCCGCGGCTACGAGGTGCGCGCGGTGCCGCTGCAGTTCATCTCGGCCAGCGAGATGAAGAAGGTGCTCGAGCCCTACGCCCGCCCGAACGCCGTGGTCAACGTCGACAACGCCCGCAACCTGATCACCCTGGCCGGCACCCGCGCCGAGCTGCAGAACTACCTGCGCACCGTCCAGATCTTCGACGTGGACTGGCTGGCGGGCATGTCGGTGGGCGTGTTCCCGCTGCAGTCGGGCGACGCCGCCAAGATCGTCGACTCGCTCGAGGGCGTCTTCGGCGAAGGCGGCAGCACGCCGGTGTCGGGCATGTTCCGGTTCATGCCGCTGGAAGGGCAGAACGCGGTGCTGGTGATCACGCCGCAGGCCCGGTACCTGCGCGAGGTCGAGACCTGGATCGAGCGCCTGGACGCCGGCGGCGGCGAAGGCGCGCGGCTCTACACCTACGAAGTGCTTTACATGAAGGCCGTGGACCTGGCCGACCAGCTCGGCGAGGTCTTCGGCAACACCAGCTCCGGCGGCCGCGAGGACAACGCCGCGCCGCCGTCGCTGATGCCCGGCCTGGAGCCGGTGCAGATCCGCTCCATCGACACCCCCGCGCCCGACGCCGCCGACCCCAAGGCGCGCGCCGAAAGCGCCGCCCGCGAGGCGGCCGGCGTGTCCGCCCGCGGCGGCGAGGGCAT
Organism: uncultured Arenimonas sp.; assembly: GCA_946480565.1. The sequence continues at coordinate 25,627 of CAMLKR010000008.1, forward strand.
CTCGCTGGGCGACAGCGGCGACGTCTCGATCAGCGCGGTCGAGGAATCCAACGCCCTGCTGGTGCGGGCCACGCCCGGCCAGTGGGAGTCGATCCGGCGTGCGATCGAGCGCCTGGACACGATGCCGCTGCAGGTCCACATCGAGGCGCAGATCATCGAGGTCCAGCTGCAGGGCCAGCTGAGCTACGGCGTGAACTGGTTCTTCGAGAACGCGGTGGTGGACGAGGCCGAACTGCCCAGCGCGCTGGGCCGCAACATCTGGGGCGACATCGCCGGCAGCGCCGGTTCCGGCGGCCTGGGCTGGACCTTCCTGGGCCGCAACGCCGCCGCGGTGATCACCGCGCTCGACGACGTCTCCGACGTGCGCGTGCTGTCCACGCCCTCGGTGGTGGTGCGCAACAACGCCGAGGCCAAGCTCGACGTCGGCACCAAGATCCCGGTCAACAGCACCAGCTTCAACCCGATCGTCGGCGACCCGGGTTCGGGCAACGGCACCTTCACCCAGGTGCAGTACCTCGACACCGGCGTGATCCTGACCGTGACCCCGCGCATCAGCCGCGACGGCACCGTGTTCATGGAGATCGAGCAGGAGGTCAGTTCGCCGGGCGACACCCCGGACGACAACGGCAACCTGCCGATCAACAAGCGCAACCTGACCACCGAGGCGGCGATCCAGAGCGGCGAGACGGTGATGCTGGCCGGCCTGATCTCCGACAGCACGCTCGACGGCAGCGTCGGCGTGCCGGGCCTGAGCCGCCTGCCGGTGATCGGCGCGCTGTTCGGCAAGAAGACCCAGAACTCGCTGCGCACCGAGGTGGTGATCCTGGTCACCCCGCGGGTGATCCGCGACCCGGCCGAGGCGCGCAGGCTGACCGACGAATACGGCGAACGTTTCCGCGCGCTCGAGCCGCTGCGCAAGACGGAAGCCGACGCCCGCTGACATGGGCCCGGCCGTACCCGCCGTCTTCCGCGAACTGCTGCGTCGCGAGCTCGAGGAACGCTACCGGGGCAGCCTGCTGGGCGTGGCCTGGCTGGTGCTGCTGCCGCTGCTGCAGCTGGCGGTGCTGGCCTGGGTCTTCGGCCAGCTGCTGCCGGCGCGGGCGCACGGCGGCCAGCTGCCGTATGCCGCCTTCCTGGCGCTGGGCCTGTGGCCCTGGAACCTGTTCGCCAACGCCGCCAACCGCGGCGTCACCGCGCTCACCGACAACGCCGCGCTGATCGGCAAGGTCGCGGTGCCGCACCGGCTCTACGCCGACGTGCGGGTGGCGGCCAGCGTGGTGCTGGACCTGTCCGGCTTCGCCCTGGTGCTGGCGGCGCTGTGGGCGCTGGACGTCGACCTGCGCCTGGCCGGGCTGCCCGCGGCGCTGGCGGCGCTGGCCGTGATCGGCATGTTCGCCCTGGCCGCGGCCCGGCTGCTGGCGGTGCTGCAGGTGTTCCTGCGCGATATCGCCACCTTGGTCGGCCAGCTGCTGGTGCTGTTCTTCTTCCTGACCCCGGTGCTCTACGACCGCAGCCTGCTGCCGGCCGCGGCGTCGCACTGGCTGGTGTTCAACCCGCTGGTGGTGCCGGTGGAAAGCGTGCGCCACGCGCTCGGCGGCACGCCGGTGGCCTGGCCCGCGCTGGCGCTCAGCGCCGTGCTGGCGGCCGTGCTGCTGGTGCTGGCGACGGCCTTCTTCCGCGCCGCGCGCAGCCACCTGGAGGATTTCCTGTGAGCGCCGGACCGCTGGTCCGGGTTGCCGGCCTGGGTAAACGTTATCCGGTGCTCGGCCACCGCGGCGACCGGATCAACGCGCTCTGGGACGTGGTGCGCGGCCGGCCGCCGCGGCGGGTGGTCAGCGTGCTCGAGGGCATTGACTTCGAGGTGCATCCGGGCGAGTCGCTGGCGGTGATCGGCGAGAACGGCGCCGGCAAGTCGACCCTGCTCAAGCTGCTGACCGGCGTGCTGACGCCCAGCGCCGGCACGGTGCAGACCCGCGGCCGAATCGGCGCGCTGCTGGAGCTGGGCGCGGGCTTCCACCCCGAACTTAGCGGCCGCGACAACGTGCGGCTGTCGGCAGCCCTGCACGGCCTGGATGCGGCCACGCTGGCGGCGAAGCTGCCCGAGATCGAGGCCTTCGCCGACATCGGCGCCTACCTCGACGAGCCGGTGAAGCACTATTCCTCCGGCATGGTGGTGCGCCTGGGTTTCGCGGTGATCGCCGCGGTGCGGCCGCAGCTCCTGATCACCGACGAAGTCCTGGCGGTGGGCGACGAGAACTTCCAGCGCAAGTGCATCCGCTGGCTCGACGATTACCTGGCCGGCGGCGGCACCCTGCTGCTGGTCTCGCACAGCCTCTACCACGTGCAGAAACTGTGCCGGCGCGCGCTCTGGCTGCACGAGGGCAGGGTGGCGGCGCTGGGCGACGTGTTCGAGGTCAGCCAGCGCTACCTCGCGGCGCAGGAAGCGCGCCAGGCCGGGGAGGCCGTCACGACGTCGACCACGGGCCTGCCGGAGTTCGCGGTCGAGTCGGTCACGGTCAACGGCATCGCCGGCCGTGGGGCGATCGCGGTCCCGGCCGGCGGACGCCTGCTGCAGGAGGTGGTGCTGCACAGCCGCGACGGCCGCGCGCCGGTGATGCTCAACGGCTGGGTGCGCGGCGACGGCACGCCGGTGTACGGCGTCAGCTCGGAGATGGACGGCGTGGCCGCCGAGGCCCTGGGCGACGGCCGGTTCCGCTTCCGCCTGTGCTTCGAGCCGCTGACCCTGCTGCCGGGCAGCTACCGGCTGCGCACCCATGCGCTCGACCCCGAGGGCCTGCGCCTGTTCGACACGCTCGACCGCGAAGTCGAGGTCGGCGGCCAGGCCCGGGAATACGGCCTGGTGCGGCTGCCGCACCGCTGGCTGGAGCCCGGCGCATGAGCCCGCTGCCGACCGTGGTGGTGCCGGTCTACAACGCGCTCGAGGAGCTCGACGCCTGCCTGGCCTCGCTCGACCGCAGCCTGCCGGCGGGAAGCGCCGTGCTGCTGGCCGACGACGCCTCGACCGACCCGCGCATCGAGCCGATGGCCCGCGGCTGGTGCGAACGCAGCGCCCTGGCCGCGCGCTATGTCCGCCGCGACCGCAACCTGGGTTTCCCGGCCAACTGCAACGCCGCCTTCGCCGACACCGGCGACGCCGACCTGGTGCTGCTCAACTCCGACACCATCGCCACGCCGGGCTGGCTGGCCCAGATCGCGCGCTGCGCCGCCAGCGACCCGCGCATCGCCACCATCACGCCCTGGTCGAACAACGCCGAGATCTGCTCCTTCCCGCGTTTCTGCGAGGACAACCCGGTGCCCGAACATCCCGAGGCGGTGGCCGAAGCCGCCGCCGGGCTGCACCCGCCGGAGTATCCCGAGCTGCCGACCGCCGTCGGTTTCTGCATGTTCCTGCGCCGCGCGGCGCTGGAGCAGCTGGGCGGTTTCGACGCCGCCACCTTCGGCCAGGGGTATGGCGAAGAGAACGACTTCTGCCTGCGCGCCGCGGCCATGGGCTGGCGCAACGTGCTGTGCGAGACCGCCTACGTGGTTCACCGCGGCGGCGCCTCGTTCGGGCCGCTGGGGCTGGCGCCCAACGGCGACAACCTGGCGCGGCTGCTGGCGCGCTGGCCGGACTACAACGAACGGGTGGCGCGCTTCATCATGGCCGACCCGCTGCGGGCGCTGCGCGGCCGGCTGCAGGAGCGCATCGAGGCGCTGGCGCGCTCGGGCCCGCAGCGCGACCTGTTCGGCTAGCATTCGCGCATGGCCGACCCGATCCTGCCCTTCACCGGCGAGCGCTACACGCCCGAGCGCGACCGCGAGATCGCCTACGAGCACTGGCACCGCTACGCCCTCGCGCGCGCGCTGGCGCCGGGCAGGCGCGTGCTCGACGCCGCCTGCGGCGAGGGTTACGGCAGCGCGCTGCTGGCCCGCGCCGGTGGCCAGGTGCTGGGCGTGGACATCGACCCAGGGGCGGTGGCGCATGCACGCGCGCGTTATGCCGGCCTGGCGGGGCTGCGCTTCGACACCGGCGACGCCACCGCGCTGGACGCGCTTCCCGACGCCGGTTTCGACCTGATCGTCAGCTTCGAGACGCTGGAGCACGTGCAGGCGCAGGAGCGCCTGCTCGACGGCTTCGTGAGGCTGCTGGCGCCGGGTGGCCTGCTGCTGGTCTCCACGCCGGACAAGCACACCTACACCGACCTGAGCGGCGAACGGAACCCGCACCATGTGCGCGAGCTGTACCGCGATGAGTTCGAGGCATTGCTGGCGGCGCGTTTCCCGGCGCGGCGGCTGTACGCGCAGAAGCTGCTGTTCCAGTCGGTGCTCTGGACGCTGGACGATGCGCCGGGCGCCACCCTGTCCCTGACCCAGGACGGGCCGGGCATCCGCGACGGCCTGGCCTATGCGCCGATGTATTACCTGGCCGCCTGCGCCCGGGACCCGCGCGACCTGCCGCCGCTGCCGGCGCTGTCGCTGTTCGGCGACGCGGCCGAATCGGTCTACGCCGATTACCGCGACGAGGTGCGCCGAAACCGCGCCGCGGCCGCCCACATCGCCCACCTCGAAGCCGAGCTGGCCCGCCTGCGGGGCGAGCGGTGAGCCACGTCACCACCCACGACTTCCCGGTGATCGGCGACACCGGGCAGCGCGATTTCAACGCCCGCGACATCGGCGTGGTGGTCGTCAGCCATGCCAGCGCCGCCACCCTCGAGGCCTGCCTGTTCCGCCTGCTGGCCGCGCGCGACGTGGCGCGGGTGGTGGTCATCGACAACGCCTCGGGCGACGACAGTGCCGCCCGCGCCGAGCGCATGGCGACGCGCGACCCGCGCCTGACCGTGGTGCGAAATGCCGACAACCGCGGCTTCGCGGCCGCCTGCAACCAGGGCGCGACGGCGATGTCGCAGTCCTGGGTGGCCTTCGTGAACCCGGACGCCTACGTCGAGCGCGACACGCTGTCGCGCCTGGTGGCGCATGCGCGCACGCGGCCGGGCGCCGGCCTGCTCGGCGTGGAGCTGGCGGACGAGGCCGGCGCGGTCGACCCGGCCTCGCGCCGCGCCGATCCGTCGCTGCGTGGCCAGCTGCTGGGCCTGGGCAACCGCGACGACCTTTACCTGGGCCGCGACCCGGCCCAGGTCCTGCAGGCGGTGGATGCGGTGTCGGGCGCGCTGATGCTCATGCCGCTGGGGCTGTTCGTGCGGCTGGAGGGTTTCGACGAAGGCTACCGCCTGCACGCCGAGGACCTGGACCTGTGCCGGCGCGTGCGCGCCGCGGGTTACGAGGTGGTCGTGGCCAACGACCTGCGCGTGGTGCACGTGCGCGGCGTGTCCAGCCGGCGCCGGCCGTTCTGGGTCGAATGGCAGAAACACCGCGGCCTATGGCGCTACTTCCGCAAGTTCGAGGCGGCCGACACGCCGGCCTGGCAGCGTCCGCTGCTGTGGCTGGCCGTATGGGCGCACTACGCCCTCGCCGCCCCCCGCGCCTGGTGGCGCACCCGCCAAAACTGATCCGGGGTCAGAGTGCATTTATCTTCGGTCCGGACCGAAAATAAATGCACTCTGACCCCGGATTTAGGCTTACTTGAGCGCCTTGTAGCGCAGGCGGTGCGGCTTGGCGCCTTCCTCGCCCAGGCGGCGCTTCTTGTCCTCTTCGTACTCGCGGTAGTTGCCCTGGTAGAACTCCACGTGCGAGTCGCCCTCGAAGGCGAGGATGTGGGTCGCGATGCGGTCCAGGAACCAGCGGTCGTGCGAGATGACCAGGGCGCAGCCGGGGAACTCCAGCAGCGCGTCTTCCAGCGCGCGCAGGGTCTCGATGTCCAGGTCGTTGGACGGTTCGTCGAGCAGCAGCACGTTGCCGCCCTGCAGCAGGGTCTTGGCCATGTGCAGGCGGCCGCGTTCACCGCCGGACAGCGTGCCGACCAGTTTCTGCTGGTCGCTGCCCTTGAAGTTGAAGCGGCCGATGTAGGCGCGCGACTGGATCTCGACCTTGCCGATCGTGATGATGTCGCTGCCGCCGGACACCGCCTGCCAGACGTTCTTGTCGGCTTCCAGCGAATCGCGGCTCTGGTCCACGTAGGCGATCTTGACCGTGTGGCCGATGTTGACCTCGCCCTTGTCGGGCTTTTCCTGGCCCGTGATCATGCGGAACAGGGTCGACTTGCCGGCGCCGTTGGGGCCGATGATGCCGACGATGGCGCCCGGCGGGATGGTGATGTTCAGGTCGTCGATCAGCAGGCGGTCGCCGAAGCTCTTGGAGACGTTCTTGAACTCGATCACCTTGTCGCCCAGGCGCTCGCCCGGCGGGATGAAGATCTCGTTGGTCTCGTTGCGCTTCTGGTACTCGACGGCCTGCAGCTCTTCCAGGCGCTGCAGACGGGCCTTGCCCTTGCTGCGGCCGCCCTTGGCGTTCTGGCGCGACCACTCGAGTTCCTTCTGCAGTGCCTTCTGGCGGCCCTTTTCCTGCGACTCTTCCTGCTTGAGCCGCTCGGTCTTCTGCATCAGCCACTCGCTGTAGTTGCCCTTCCACGGGATGCCGCGGCCGCGGTCGAGCTCGAGGATCCACTCGGCGGCGTTGTCGAGGAAGTAGCGGTCGTGGGTGACGGCCACCACGGTGCCCGGGAAACGGGTGAGGAACTGCTCCAGCCACTCGACCGATTCGGCGTCGAGGTGGTTGGTGGGTTCGTCGAGCAGCAGCATGTCGGGCTTGGACAGCAGCAGGCGGCACAGCGCGACGCGGCGCTTCTCGCCGCCGGAGAGCTTGCCGCAGATCGCGTCCCAGGGCGGCAGGCGCAGCGCGTCGGCGGCGATTTCCAGCTGCAGCTCCAGCGTGGCGGCGTCGCCGGTGGCCAGGATGGCCTCCAGGCGCTGCTGCTCGGCGGCGAGCTTGTCGAAGTCCGCGTCTTCTTCCGCATACGCGGCATAGACCTTGTCCAGCAGCTCCTGCGCATGCAGCAGGTCGCCCACGCCTTCTTCGACGGCCTGGCGCACGGTGTGCTCGGGGTTCAGGCGCGGCTCCTGCTCGAGGTAACCGACCTTGATGCCCGGCTGCGGCCGCGCCTCGCCGGTGAAGTCGGTGTCCACGCCGGCCATGATGCGCAGCACGGTGGACTTGCCGGCGCCGTTGAGGCCCAGCAGGCCGATCTTCGCGCCCGGGTAGAAGGACAGCGAGATGTCCTTGATGATCTGGCGCTTCGGCGGCACGGTCTTGCTGACGCCGATCATGGTGTAGATGTATTGCATTGCACGCTCTCTCTGGCGCAGGGCGCGGCCGCGCGGTGGAACGGCGGGGCCGGGCAGGGTGGGGCCGCGCGCGAAGGGCGTGCAGCCGGTCCGGAATCGGAGGGTGCCCAAGTATACCGGGTCAAATCCGGGGTCAGAGTCGATTTATCTCTGGCGACCAAGGCCCCGGGGGGCCGGCATCCGGAAGATAAATCGACTCTGACCCCGGATTTCTGCTGCCCGCGAAATGCCAGAGGTCCGCCTCCGGGCCGCCCGCTGCACGGGGTCTGATGCCCCTGCCGCGCTGGGCGGCGTTTTGGGGAACGGCGCCATGCGCATCGGATTCAAACTGGCCCTGGTCGGCTTCCTGCTGCTGTTGCTGCTGATCCCGCTGGCCATGCTCGGCGGGCTGGTGGAGGAGCGGCAGGCGCGCGGCCAGGAGGTGGCGGCCGACATCGCCCGCTCCGCAGCCGGCCCGCAGGACCTGGTGGGCCCGCTGCTGCTGGTCGAGGCACGCAAGCTCACCGAGAGGAAGCGCGTGGTCAGCCGCGATGGCCACCTGAGCCAGGAAACCGAGCAGGCCAGCGAAACCCTGCACTACCTGGTCAGTCCGGAAACCCTGGTCGCCGACAACCGCCTGCGCATCGAGCGCCGCGGCCGCAGCCTGTTCACGGTGCCGCTGTACCACGGCCGCATCGGACTTAAGGGCCGATTCCTGCACCGCCCGCCGCCGGCCGACGGCGCAGTGCTGCGCCCGGTGCGGGCCTGGCTGGTGCTGGGCCTGGGCGACAACCGCGGCGTGCGCGCCCTGGCCATAACGGTCGATGGCCGTCCGGTCGGCGCCGACCCCGGCACCCGCATCGCCTGGCTGCCCGAGGGCCTCAGCGCGCCGGTGCCGCTGGCCGCGCTCGACCGCCCGCTGGACTTCGACGTTGCCCTGGACCTCACCGGCACCGGCCACCTGGGCTGGCTGCCGGTGGGCGCCGAGACCACGGTCACGGCCAGTGCGCCTTGGCCGCACCCGGCCTTCGAGGGCCGGCACCTGCCGGAAACCCCGGCCGTGGACGCCAGCGGCTTCAGCGCCCGCTGGGCCGTGTCGCGGCTGTCGAGCCGGGTGCAGCAGGTGCTGGCGGGCTGCCCGCCGACCGACAGCGACTGCCCGGGCCTGGCCGAGGGCCGCTTCAGCGTGCGCCTGGTCGATGCGGTAGACCGCTACCTGATGACCGACCGCGCCATCAAATACGCCCTGCTGTTCCTGGCCCTGGTGTTCGGCGCGGTCTTCCTGGTCGAGGCCCTGGCCGCGCGGCCGGTGCACTTCGTCCAGTACGGCCTGACCGGCCTGGCCATGGCCATGTTCTACCTGCTGCTGCTGTCGCTGTCCGAGCACATCGGCTTCGGCCCGGCCTATGCCATCGCCGCCGCGGCCTGCAGCGCCCTGATCGGCCACTACCTGGCCGCGGTGCTGGGCGGCGGGAGGCGCGGGCTGGCCTTCGGGCTGGGCCTGGCCACGCTGTACGGCCTGCTCTACGTGCTGCTGCGTTCGGAAGACCACGCCCTGCTGGTCGGCGCCGGCGCGCTGTTCGCGGCCCTGGCCGCGGTGATGGCCCTGACGCGGCGGGTGGACTGGAACCGCCTGGGCGGCGGGACGGGTCCCGGGTAAGCCGCGAAAAGGGGGGCAGGTTCACTTTCCCCGAGCCGGGGTCCGGGCAGTCACGGTGGGCCTTTGCCCGGGGAAAGTGAACCTGACCCCGGTTCCGGGGCTACAATTTCGGGCCCCACGCCGCCCAGGAAACCCGCGCCGATGTTCGCCAAGGATATGCAGATTGCCGGTTACGACGACGTCCTGGCCCAGGCCATGGCGCACGAGCGCCAGCGCCAGGAAGACCACGTCGAACTGATCGCCTCGGAGAACTACGCCAGCCCGCGCGTGCTCGAAGCCCAGGGCAGCGTGCTGACCAACAAATACGCCGAGGGTTACCCCGGCAAGCGTTATTACGGCGGCTGCGAATTCGTCGACGTGGCCGAGAAGCTGGCCATCGAGCGCGTGAAGCAGCTGTTCGGCGCCCACTACGCCAACGTGCAGCCGCACTCGGGTTCGCAGGCCAATGCCGCCGTCTACCTGGCCCTGCTGCAGCCGGGCGACACCATCCTGGGCATGTCGCTGGCCCACGGCGGCCACCTGACCCACGGCGCCAAGGTCAACTTCAGCGGCAAGCTCTTCAACGCCGTGCAGTACGGCGTGAACGAAGCCGGCCTGATCGACTACGACGAAGTGCAGCGCCTGGCCACCGAGCACAAGCCGAAGATGCTCATCGCCGGCTTCAGCGCCTATTCGCAGGTGATCGACTGGGAGCGCATGGCGAAGATCGCGCAGTCGGTCGGGGCCTACTTCTTCGTGGACATGGCCCACGTGGCCGGCCTGGTCGCCGCCGGCGTGTATCCGAACCCGGTGCCCTACGCCGACGTCGTCACCTCGACCACGCACAAGACCCTGCGCGGCCCGCGCGGCGGCATCATCCTGGCGCGCGCCAACGAGGAGCTGGAGAAGAAGTTCCAGTCGCTGGTCTTCCCCGGCACCCAGGGCGGCCCCCTGATGCACGTGATCGCCGCCAAGGCGGTCGCGTTCAAGGAAGCGCTGGAGCCGGCTTTCACCGACTACCAGAAGCAGGTCGTGAAAAACGCCCAGGCCATGGCCAAGACGATGATGTCGCGCGGCTACAAGATCGTCTCGGGCGGCACGGAAAACCACCTGATGCTGATCGACCTGATCGGCCGCGACGTGACCGGCAAGGACGCCGAGGCCGCGCTCGGCGCCGCCCACATCACCGTCAACAAGAACGCCGTGCCCGGCGACCCGCGTTCGCCCTTCGTCACCTCGGGCCTGCGCATCGGCACCCCGGCCGTCACCACCCGCGGCTACAAGGAGCCGGAGTGCGTGGCGCTGGCGAACTGGATCTGCGACGTGCTCGACGCCCCCACAGACGAGAACGTGATCGCCGGCGTGCGCGACAACGTCACCAAGCAGTGCCGCGCGTTCCCGGTGTACGGATAACAGGACCGGATGCACTGCCCCTTCTGCCAGCACGAAGACACCCGCGTGATCGACTCGCGCGTGTCCGAGGATGGGTCGACCATCCGGCGCCGGCGCGAGTGCGAGCATTGCGGCGAACGTTTCAACACCTTCGAAACCGCCGAACTCAAGCTGCCGGCCATCGTCAAGAGCGACGGCCGCCGCGAGGCCTTCGACGAGCGCAAGCTGCGGGTCAGCTTCGACCGCGCGCTGCAGAAGCGGCCGGTTTCGGCCGAACAGATCGACGACGCGGTGCGTTCGGTCATCCACTCCCTGCGCCTGAGCGGCGAGCGCGAACTGCCCTCGCTGCGCGTGGGCGAGTTCGTGATGGCCGAACTGAAGAAACTCGACCAGGTCGCCTACGTGCGCTTCGCCTCGGTCTACCGAAAGTTCGAGGACGTGCAGGCCTTCCGCGAAGAGATCGAGCGCCTGGAGCGCGACCTGCCCGGCCTCGAGGGCCTGCAGCTGCCCCTGCTGGACGTGCCGGCCCCCGACAAGGCCAGGCGCTGAGCCCCGTGGACATCCGCTGCCTGGCCGACCACCCCGGCCACGTGCCGGTGCTGGCGCGCTGGCACCACGCGCAGTGGGCCCATCTCTACGACGGCTGGACGCTCGAAGTCGCCGAGGCGGAGCTGCGCGACCACGCCACCCGCCGCACCATGCCCACCACCCTGATCGCGATCGAGGGCGATGAACTGCTGGGTTCGGTCAGCCTGGTCGAAGAAGACGCACCCGAACTGCGCGACCACGGCGACGCCTGGCTGGCCAGCCTGTACGTGCGCCCGGAGGCCCGCGGCCGCGGCCTGGGCGCGCTGCTGGCCCGGGCCCTGGTCGCCTTCGCCGCCGACCAGGGCGTTGAACGCCTGTGGCTGTTCACCCCCGAACATGAACGTTTCTACCGCCGGCTGGGCTGGCGCAGCGACGGCACCGCCACCCTGCGCGGCACGCCGGTGCATTTGATGGATATCCTTCCCGCATGAGCTTCACCGCCGTCGACCACGCCCACATGGCCCGCGCGCTCCAGCTGGCGGAGCGGGCGGCGTTCACCACCAAGCCCAATCCGATGGTAGGTTGCGTGATCGCCGACGGCGAACGGGTGCTGGGCGAAGGCTGGCACGAACGTGCCGGCGAGCCGCATGCCGAAGTGCATGCACTGCGCGCCGCCGGTTCGCGCGCGCAGGGCGCCACCGCCTACGTCACGCTGGAGCCGTGTTCGCACCACGGCCGCACCGGGCCCTGCGCCGATGCGCTGGTGGGCGCAGGCGTCACCCGCGTGGTCGCCGCCAGCCGCGATCCCTTCTACCAGGTGGCGGGGCAGGGCTTCGCCAAGCTCACCGCGGCCGGCATCACGGTCGAACACGGGCTGATGGAGACGGCGGCGCGGCATCTGAACCGCGGGTTTTTCTCGCGCATCGAACGCGGCCGGCCCTGGGTGCGGGTGAAGCTGGGCATGAGCCTGGACGGCCGCACCGCGCTGGCCAGCGGCGAATCGAAGTGGATCACCTCGGACGCCTCGCGCGCCGACGTGATGCGCTGGCGCGCGCGCTCCGGCGCGATCCTGACCGGCATCGGCACCGTGCTGGCCGATGATCCGAAACTCACTGTGCGCCTGCCCGGGGGCGAGGCCTTCGTGCCGCCGCTGCGCGTGGTGCTGGACGAACGCGGGCGCCTGCCGGCGACGTCCGCGCTGCTGACCGACGGCGCCGCGCCCACGCTGGCCGTGCATGCCGACGACGTGGTGCCCGACTACGGCGACGAGGTCAGCGCCTTCGCGGTGCGCCGCGGCGGCCTGGGCCTGGACCTCAACGCCGTGCTGTCGCAGCTGGCCCAGCGCGGCGTCAACGAGCTGCAGGTCGAGACCGGCGCCACGCTGTCGGGCGCCTTGCTCAGCGCCGGCCTGGTCGACGAGCTGCTGCTCTACGTCGCGCCGGTGCTGCTTGGCGAACGCGGCCGCCCCCTGTTCGCCGGCATCGACCCGGCGACGATGTCGGAGCGGCTGGGCCTGCGGTTGCTGGAGACGCGGCAGGTGGGGCCGGATCTGCGGCTGCTGCTGGCGGCGTAAACGCATCACTGCAAGCCAGCGTTCCACCCTTGGCTGGGCGAGACCACGGCCTGAGCACACCCAAGGCTTACAATGGGCGCCCCGCCGCCGTCCCGGCCGGCCCCGAGCCTCACTCCATGTTCACAGGCCTGATCCAATCCGTCGGCCGCCTGGTCGCCCGCGAGTCGCGCGGCGGCGACCAGCGGTTGAAATTCTCCTGGGGCACGATGCCCGCGCACGACATCGCGCTGGGCGAGTCGATCGCGGTCAGCGGCTGCTGCCTGACGGTGGTCGAATTCGACGCCGCGGGCTGGGCCGCCGACGTGTCGAACGAGACGCTGGCCCTGACCACGCTCGGTTCGCTCGAAGAGGGCAGTGCGGTGAACCTGGAACGTTCGCTGTTGCCGACGGATCGCCTCGGTGGCCATCTGGTGTCCGGCCATGTCGATGCCGTCGGCAAGGTCGACAAGGTCTGGGACGACGGCCGCAGCCAGCGCTGGCGCTTCAGCGCGCCGGCGTCGGTGCTGCGCTACGTGGCGGTGAAAGGCTCGATCGCGGTGGACGGCACCAGCCTCACCGTCAATGCCGTCGATGCCGGCGGCTTCGAGGTGAACCTGGTGCCGCACACCGTCGCCCACACCGCCTTCGGCGAAACCGCGGTCGGCGCCGCGGTCAATCTCGAGGTCGACACCGTCGCCCGCTACGTCGAGCGCCTGCTGGCGGCTCGCGAGGAAAACGCATGAGCTTCGCCACCGTTCCCGAACTGCTGGAAGAGATCCGCCAGGGCCGCATGGTGGTCATCGTCGACGACGAGGACCGCGAGAACGAGGGCGACCTGATCATGGCCGCCGAACTGGTGCGGCCCGGCGACATCAACTTCATGGTCACGCATGCGCGCGGCCTGGTCTGCCTGTCGCTGACCCGCGAGCGCTGCCGCCAGCTGGGCCTGGGCCCGATGGTGCGCGACAACAACTCGC
>CAMLKR010000009.1 GCA_946480565.1 uncultured Arenimonas sp.
TCTACGGCCTGGCCTCGCGCGGCTTCAAGTCCGGCGGCTACAACATCCGCGCCAATACCACGGCGGTGCCGCGTTCGGGCGAGCCGTTCGACGACGAGCAGGTCGACAGCTTCGAGGTCGGCAGCAAGATGTCCTTCCTCGACCAGCGCCTGTTCCTGAACCTGTCGGCCTTCCACAACAAGTACGAGGACATCCAGCTGTCGGTGTTCACCGCCTACGACAGCAACGGCGACGGCACCGACGACGCCTTCTTCGGCGACTTCACCAATGCCGGCGAAGGCACGGTCAACGGCCTCGAGGTCGAGTACCAGTTCCTGCCGACCGAGAACTGGCTGATCAGCGGCAACCTGGCCTGGCTCGACGGCGAGTACGACACCTTCCTGTACGCCGGCCAGAACATCGCCGACGAGCAGGAGTTCACCAACGCCCCGGAGTTCTCCGGCGCGTTCAACCTCGAGTACCGCACCGCGCTGGCCAACGGCGGCCGCATCTCGGCGCGCGTGGGCTACAGCTACCAGTCGGAAGTGACGGCGACCACCGAGATCGTGCGGGCCGAAGTGCCGCCGAATGGCCGCATGCCGATCATGCAGGACGGTTATGGCCTGGTCAGCGCCGGGGTCATCTGGAACGTCAACGACGCCTGGACGCTGTCGCTGCAGGGCTCGAACCTGGCCGACAAGGAGTACCTGACCACCGGCTACAACCTCAACCGCGCGCTCGGCGTCTACACCGGCTTCTACGGCCCGCCGCGCCAGTACAGCCTGACCGCGCGTTACGAGTTCTGATCCAGATAGTTCCCCGGGGGCTTTTCCCGACGGGCCGCGCAAGCGGCCCGTGCTTTTTCCCGGATGACCCCCGCGCGCCGCGTCGCGACCCGGATCGCGCGGAAAGCCTGTGTTTCCCCGGCTAGCCGCGCGGTATGCTCGGGTCCGATACCGCCGATGGCCTGCCCGCCAAACCAATGCCCACCCTGACGCCAACGGATAGCCACCCGTGCTGACGGATGCCGTCGTCGTCGGCGCCGGCCTGCTCTGGCTGGGCCTGCTGTTCGGCACCGCGCTGTGGGCCGAGCGTCGACCGGGTCTGCTGGCGAGGCAATGGCCCGCGGTCTACAGCCTGTCGCTGGCGGTGTACTGCACGTCCTGGACCTTCTACGGCACCGTCACCCAGGCGCAGCGCTCCGGCTGGCCGATCCCTCCGACCTTCCTGGGCACCATCCTGCTGTACCTGCTCGGCTTCGGTTTCCTGTTGAAGCTGCTGCGGCTGGCCCGGGAACACAACTCCACGTCCCTGGCGGACCTGGTCGCGACGCGGCTGGGCCGAAACTCCTGGCTTGCCGCCGTGGTGACCTTCGTCGCGGTGCTGGGCATCGTTCCCTATATCGCGCTGCAGCTCAAAGCCGTGGCGATGAGCTATGGCATGCTGACGCGCGCCTCCGACCTGGCGCCGCCGCCCTGGCAGGACAGCGCGCTGTACGTCGCGCTGGCGATGGCGCTGTTCGCGATGCTGTTCGGCACCCGGCGCGCGTCGGCGACTGAACACAATCGCGGCCTGGTGCTGGCGATGGCGGTGGAGTCGCTGCTGAAGCTGGGCGCGATGCTGGCCCTGGGCGCCTTCGTCTGGTTCGGGCTGGACCTGCCGGACCTGCCGGCCGCGCCGCCGCCGCCCGACGGCGCCAGCGGTTTCCCGGCCCTGGTGCTGCTGGGGGCGCTGGCGATGTTCACGCTGCCGCACCAGTTCCACGTCGGCGTCGTCGAATGCCGCGACGAGGCGCAGCTGCGCACGGCGCGCTGGCTGTTCCCGCTGTACATGCTGCTGATCGCGCTGCCGATCCTGCCGTTGGCCCGCGCCGGCGACGCGCTGCTGGCGCCGATGGGCGTGCCCTCCGACCTGTACGTGCTGGCGCTGCCGCTGGCGCAGGGCCACGAAGCGCTGGCGCTGCTGGCCTTCCTGGGTGGACTGAGCGCCGCTACCGGCATGGTGATCATCTCCACGCTGGCGTTGAGCGTGATGATCGGCAACCACTGGCTGGCGCCGGTGCTGGTGCGTGGCGCCTGGGGCGGCGGCAAGGGCGCCGACCTGCGCGGCGCGGTGCTGCTGCAGCGGCGGATCGGCATCGTGGTGGTGGTGCTGCTGGCCTGGGGCTACAGCCGCGCGATCGCGGGCAGCGATGCGCTGGCCGACATCGGCGCGCTGTCGTTCTCGGGCCTGGCGACGCTGGCGCCGGCGGTGGGGTTCGCCGTGTGGCGGCCGCGCACGCCTGCACGCGCGGTGCTGGCGGGCGTGCTGGCGGCGGTGCTGGTGTGGATCTGGGCGCTGCTGGTGCCGGCGCTGGCGGAAGCCGCCGGCCTGCAGCGGCCCTGGCTGGTCGACGGTCCGTTGGGCTTGGGCTGGCTGGCGCCGGACACCCTGTTCGGCCTGGGCGAATGGAGCCGCATCGGCCGCGCCACCACGCTGAGCCTGCTGGCGGGCGCGCTGGTGACCTGGATGCTGGCGTCGCGCCTGGACGTGGCGCCGGACCACGTCGCCGGCAGTCGCCTGTCGCGGGTGGCGCTGCGCGAGGTCGCCGTCCGCTTCCTGCCGGCCCAG
Organism: uncultured Arenimonas sp.; assembly: GCA_946480565.1. The sequence continues at coordinate 2,590 of CAMLKR010000009.1, forward strand.
CGCGTGGACGCCGTGCTGTCGGATGCCGGCGGGGACGCGGCGGTGCCGGCCGAGGTCGAACGGCGCATCGAGCGCGAACTGGCGGCCGTGCTGGGTGCGGCCTCGGCGCGGCTGCTGCTGGACGCGGCGCGGCGAGAACAGGGCCGCGACCTGGACACCGTCGCGACCATCGTCGGCGAAGCGTCCCAGGCCCTGCGCTTCAACCAGCGCGTGCTGGAGGCGGCGCTGGAGAACATGAGCCAGGGCATCAGCGTGGTGGACGCCGAACTGCGCCTGGTGGCCTGGAACCGGCCTTACGCGCAACTGTTCGACTATCCGGCGGCGCTGCTGCAGGTGGGCGTGCCGGTGTCGGAGCTCGTGGCGCACAACGTCCGCCGCGGCCTGGCGGGCGCGGGGCGTGGCCACGAGGAGGTGGAAAAACGCCTCGCGCACATGCGCGCGGGCACGCCCTACGTGGCCGAACGCCGCTTCGGCGACACCGTGGTCGAGATCCGCGGCAACCCGATGCCTGGCGGCGGGTTCGTCGCCACCTTCACCGACGTCACCGAGTTCCGACGCAACGAACAGGCGCTCAAGTCGGTGGCCGAGACGCTGGAGCAGCGCGTGGCCGAGCGCACCGCCGAACTGGCCGGCGCCAAGGCCGAGGCCGAGCGCGCCAACCGGGCCAAGACCCGCTTCCTGGCTGCGGTCAGCCATGACCTGGCGCAGCCGCTGAACGCCGCGCATCTGTTCGTGCACGCGCTGGCGCCGCAGCTGTCCGAGCCGCGGCACCGGCAGGCGCTGGGCAATATCGACGGCGCGCTGGGTTCGGCCGAATCCCTGCTGGCCGGCCTGCTGGACATCTCGCGGCTGGATGCCGGCGGCATGGAGGCCCAGCCGCAGGTGTTCAGGCTCGACGACCTGCTCCAGCACCTGGCCGCCGAGTTCCGGGTGCTGGCGGCGGAAAAGGGGCTGCCGCTGGAATGCGTGCCCTGCGGGCTGTGGGTGCGCAGCGACCCGCAGTTGCTGCGGCGCGTGTTGCAGAACTTCCTGGGCAATGCGGTGAAGTACACCGCCCGTGGCCGCATCCTGGTCGGCTGCCGCCGGCGGGGCGGCCAGGTCGCGATCGAGGTCTGGGATACCGGTCCGGGCATCGCCGAGGCCGACCAGGGCGTGATCTTCGAGGAGTTCCGCCGGCTCGACCGCGGCGGGCAGGGGCTGGGGCTGGGCCTGGCGATCGCCGAGCGCATCGCGCGCCTGCTTGGTCATCCGCTGCGGCTGCGTTCGTGGCCCGGGCATGGCACCGTGTTCGCCATCGACGTGCCGCGCGCGGCACCGGCGCCGGTGGCGGCGGCTGCACCCGAGCCGGCCACCCCGGAACCGCCGCGCAGTCGAGTGCTGGTGGTGGACAACGACGCCGACGTGCTGCGCGGCATGCAGGCCCTGCTGGGCGGATGGCAGTGCGAAGTGCTGGCCGCGCGCGACGGCGAGGAGGCGCGGCGCCTGGTCGCCGCGGCGGTGCCGGACCTGCTGCTGCTCGACTTCCACCTCGACGGTGGCGACACCGGCCTGGCCCTGCACGAACGGCTGGCCGCGACCCTGCCGCCGCGCCCCTGCGTCATCATCACCGCCGACCACAGCGCCGAGGTGCGCGACGCCGTCGCGGCGGCCGGCTGCGTGCTGCTGCACAAGCCACTCAAGCCTCTCGCCCTGAAGTCCGTCATGGCCCGCCTGCTGGCCCACCGAACCCCCTGATCCCCACGAACAAATCCGGGGTCAGAGTGCATTTATCTGGATAAATGCACTCTGACCCCGGACTTGACCCCGGGTTTCTCCGGTGCGGGTCAGGGCGAGCCGAGGTTTTCGGGGGCCAGGGGCGCGAGCGCGCCGTTGGCGAACTTTCGCGGCGTGGTCACGATTTCGGCGTCGGCCGGGAGCGGCTGGCCTTCGCTGACCGTGGCCCAGGCGGCGTCGAGCGCGCGGTAGCCGTAGGGCAGCATCGGCAGGTAGCGCATGCCCAGCACCGGCAGGCCCAGGAAGGCGTCGAAATGCTGGGCGTTGCGCACGCGCCAGTAGCTGACCGGGCGGCCGTTCGCGTCGGCCCAGCGGGCGTAGGCGGCGCCGCTGAAGGCTTCCGGCACCAGGCCGTCGTCGGCGCCGTGCACCACGATCACCGGCAGGCCGGCGCGGGGCAGGGCGGCCCGGGTCTGGGCGATCCCGGCGCGCACGGCGCTCGCTTCGTCTTCCCAGAGCGCACGCAGGCAGGCCAGGCCGGGCAGGGTCGGGTCGGCGCCGGCGGCCTGGCGGTCGAGCAGGCCGACACCGGCGCCCGGCGGGATGCCGCCGGCGTCGCTCCACCAGGCCGCCTGTTCCGCGGCGGTGGGCGCCCGCGGCCTGCCGTCCGCGCCCATCGGCGCGAAGCCGTAACCGCAGGGCATGGCGTCCATCGGCGCCCGCGCATAGGCCGAGGCGTAGGTGACGTTCACCGCCCGCCAGAGATCGAAGCCGCTGCTGAGCGCACCCGCCGCGATCGCCTCGTCGCTCCAGCCGCCGTCGCTGAGTTTCGCGTGAGCGGCTTCGGCCTGCACGTCGGGGCTGTCGCCCGTCAGTTGGCCGGCGGCCTTGAGCGATGCGCAGCGCTGCGCGCCGGCCGGGTGTTTGCCGCCGTTCGGCCGCGCCAGCAGCACGCCGTCGAAAGCCGCGGCGTTGAGCGCACAGGGCATCCACACCGCGGCCTCGGTGCTGTAGTCGTACAAGGCCCGGCCACCCTCGCCGGGCAGCACGTTGGGCGAAACCGCCACGACCGCATCCAGCCAGTCGCCGTCCAGCTCCGCCGCGCGCAGCACCGCGCCGCCGCCGTTGGACACGCCGACCGCGATCACCCGGGTGTTGGCGAAGGTCCAGGGACCGGCGTCGCCGTGTGCGGAGTCGAGCACCTGCAGCGCGAACTGCGCGGCCTGCTGCACGTGCTGGCCCCAGTCGGCCTCCGGGTTGTCGCCCGAATGCGTGTGTTTGACCGCGACCAGCGGCGCGGCCGGATCCGCGGCCGTGGTGGCCGCGCCGGGCGCGAACTCGACCGCCGCACCCTCTGCCGCGAGGCGGCCGTCGATGCCGAATCCGCGGCCCCCAGCCACGACATAACCGGTGCCCGCGCCCTTGTCGGTGTAGGCGACCGCGCAGCCGCGCGGCAGGCCCCAGGCCCCGGCCAGTGCGATCGCGCCGTAGATCCCGCGCGACCCGGACGATGCTGTCACCACCACGCAGCGCTTCTGCACATCGAACGCCTCCGGCAGCTGCACCAGCAGGCGATGCGGCTGGCGGCGTCCGGGCAGGTGGGCGAAGGCGTGGTATTCGCGTCCCGGCACCGGCTGCAGCGACCCGTAGACGCTGCCGTAGCCGCCGCCGGGCGCCAGGTCGGCGATGCCCCGCCAGTTGCTCCAGATTGCGCGCCGGCGCAGCTCCGCGGCGGTGGGCTGCTCCGGGTTCGCGAACGGCGGCGGCACCGGGCTGCGCAGGCCCGCTTCGCCCAGGCCGGCGGTCAGCAGGTCGTCATCGCCGGAGTGGGAGTGCAGGTGCATGCCTGAATCCAGCGCCAGCGGCGGTCGTTCGGCCGTGCCGGCGCAGGCGGCGAGCGCCAGGGCCAGCAGGCCGGCGGCGGCCGGGCGGGAGCGACGGTCCCAGCGCGGCTGGGTGCGGAAAGGCGTGGCGGGGGTCGGGTCCATCGCCCGACCTTAGCAATGCCGCGCGGCGCGGGCATCGTACCTTGGTACGACGCGGCGCCCGGAAGGGGCCTGCTAGGGTGGGAAATCACCTCCGATCCAAGGATTTCCCCATGAGCGACCGATTCCTCGCCGGCCGCTGCGCCCTGGTCACCGGCGCGACCTCGGGCATCGGCCTGGCCATCGCGCGCGCGCTGGGCGCCGCAGGTGCGCGGGTCGCGGTCAATGGCCTGGGCACGTCGGAACAGATCGCGGCCGCGCTGGACACCGTGCGCCAAGCCGATGCCGCGGACGTTCGACACTTCGGTGCCGACCTGTCCGACGCCACCGTGCTTGAAGCGATGATGGCCGAAATCGCCGCCTGGGCCCCGGTGGACGTGCTGGTGAACTGCGCCGGCGTCCAGCACACCGCGCCGATCGCCGAGATGCCGGCGGCCACCTGGGACCGTCTGATCGCGATCAACCTCAGCGCCGCCTTCCACACGATGCGCCTGGCCTTGCCCGGCATGGCCGCGCAGGGTTACGGCCGCGTGGTCAACATCGCCTCAGTGCACGGCCTGGTGGCGTCGGTGAACAAGTCGCCCTACGTCGCCAGCAAATTCGGACTGGTCGGGCTGAGCAAGGTCGCGGCGCTGGAATACGCCGCCGCCGGCAATCGGGCGAGCGGCGGCGTCACCGTGAACTGCGTCTGTCCGGGGTGGGTGGAAACCCCGCTGATCGAGCCGCAGATCGCCGCGCGCGCCGCGGCGGTCGGCGGCGACCGCGATGCCGGCGTGCGCGAACTGCTGCGCGAGAAGCAGCCCAGCGGCCGCATGTCGCTGCCGGAAGACATCGCCGACCTGGTGGTCTGGCTGTGCCGACGCGAAGCCCACAACCTCAGCGGCGCCGCCATCCCGGTGGACGGTGGCTGGACGTCGCAGTAGGCGGGGCCGTCCAGATCGATGTCGATGCCGCAGTTCTCCCACTGCGCGGCGGAGCACCAGGGGGCGATAGCGATCCTGCCGGCGTTAGAGTTATAGGCCAACAAAGCGTAAGGCATCACTAACCGGGTATCCGCTGGCCTTTATTCGCTGCGGTCAAGCCATGGTCCGATAGCGAAAACCATACAGTTTTGCGTCGCCCGATGGCCCGGTTGGCAATCCGCCCCCCTGTCAGCCGGCGGGTCCCGCCTTCTAGTCTCGTCCCCTCAGCGGCCGGCCACGACCAGTGGCCGGCATCCAAGGGGATCGAACATGGCGAACAAGACGTTGGCGTGGCTCCGGGCCGGCCTGGTGGCGATGGCGTGTGCGGGATCGGCGGCGGCCCAGGTGGTGCCCGACGCGGTTTCCGACGAAGTGGGCGCCACGCCCGGCGAGTTCCGCGTGGACGAATCCGGTTCGGCTACCTACCGGATCCCGATCTATGCGGCGCCGGGCACCGCGGGCGTGACGCCGCAGATCGCCCTGAGCTATTCGAGCCAGGGCGGAAACGGCCCGCTGGGCAAGGGCTGGGCGATCGCCGGTCTTTCCGCCATCAGCCGGTGCCGCGCCAGCCGGGAAGCCGGCGACTTCATCGTCTCCGGCGTCGCCACCGACGGCAACCCGGGGCCCGTGGATTTCAGCGCGAACGACCGCTTCTGCCTGGATGGCCAGCGCCTGCTCCCGGCGCCATCCGGCGCACCGGCGTGTCCCGCCGTGACGGGCATGACCGCCGCGAACCTGCGCACCGAAGTCGAAAGCTGGTCCCGAGTCTGCGCCTACACGCCCACCGGTGGCCTCAACGGCCCGGCCTTCTTCACAGTGGACCGGAAGGATGGATCCACCAGCTGGTATGGCGACCGCAGCGCGAACGCCAGTGCAAACCGCCCCGACGGCTACTTCGAAACCAGTGCCGCGGGTCACACCGGCAAGGCGGTGAGCTGGGCGCAGACGCGCTTCCAGGACTCGACGGGCAACTACATCGACTACCACTACCTCGAGAACCCCGCCGGCAGCACGGGCATCGGCGAGCACCTGATCAGCGAAGTCCGCTACACCGGCAAGACGGTGCTGCCGGGCCAGACAGGCAGCGCGCTGGCACCTTACGCGAAGCTGGTCTTCAACTACACGACGCTTCCGATCGACCAGTGGAGCATCGGCTACCAGTCGGGCGCGCAGTACAGCCAGACCCAGCGGCTGGCGAGCGTGGATTCCTTCAACAACTCCGTCGCCGTCCGGCACTACAGCCTCGGTTACGGCACCAGCGTGTCCGGCAGCGGCGCCGCCATCCTGGAAAGTGTGCAGGAGTGCCGCAATGCCTCGTTGGCGGTCTGCCTTGCGCCGACGGCCTTCGTCTGGAGCCAGGCCGTCAACTCCTTCTCCACCTGGGCCGAGATCCCCGCGGTCAGCCTGGGAAGCCCGGACAAGTTCGAGGGCTTCAAGCTCGGCGACGTGGACGGCGACGGGCGCCAGGACATGGTGTGGATGAAGGACGGCAAGAGCGGCGAAGCCTGCTCGACCGAAATCGTCTTCGTCGCCTACGGCACCATCGACAGCAGTGGCCGCAGCACCTTCCAGATGCCCAACCAGATCCCCGCCTGCACGCCGGCGGAAATCGGCGGCCTGGGCGAGGGCGGTTGGTTCCTGCTCGACTACAACGGCGACGGCAAGGACGACCTGATGCTGGCCAACGCCACCGGCGCCAGCTGGGTCATCCGTCCGTCCTACGGTCGCCCGACCAGCGCCGGCTATGTCTTCAATGGCGGCGGCAACCTGCTGGCCGGCCTCAGCCCCGGCATCCCGGGGACCGGGAGCAAGGCCCTGCTGCCGCAGCTCTCCGACCTCAACGGCGACGGACTGCTCGACGTGATCGTGCCGCGCAACGGCGTGATGTACGCCCGCCTGATGCAGCGGCAGGGCGCCACCCACGGCTGGGGTGCCGAGCGGCAGGTGGTCTTCGGCGGCATGGATACCTTCTGCAGCGGCGGTGGTCCGGGTTCGCGCATCGGCTGCGACGTCTCGAACGCGCTCTACACCAAGTCGGGCAACTCCCAGCTCTTCGACTTCAATGCGGATTCGCGCGCCGACATCCTGGCCACCATCGTCCGCACGCGCGAACAGCAGACCGGCGAATGCCAGATCCAGCGGGTGGCGCCCTCTCCGTCGGGCGTGCGCGCGACCGGCAAGAGCGCCGGCGGCAGCCGCGCCCAGGTCATCGGCGGCCTGCGCTGCACGACCTTCGCCAGCGACACCTACGTCTATGCCTTCACCGTCAGCTCCCTGACGGATACGACGATCACCCTGTCGCCCTACCAGGCCTGGTGGACCGAATCCTACTCGGACGAGTCCGGCTTCCCGATCACGACCACGCGCCAGAAGGGCCATCAGTTCGCCGACATCAACGGCGACGGCCTCACCGACGCCGTTTACGAAGGCACCGGCGAGAACTGGTACTACAACGTCAACACAGGTTATGGCTTCGCGGCCGCCGAGCTCATCGGGCCGATCGCCAACGATGACTACGTGAAGGTCCAGGACGTCACCGGCGATGGCCGCGCGGACCTGCTGTATCCGGCGCCCTACAACGGCAACAAGGTCTTCTTCCAGCGTCCGGGCCTGCCGGGAGGCGGTTTCGGCGGTGGCTGGGTGGTGTCCGGTGGCAATGCCATCGCCTGCGGTGGCAGCACCTGCGACCTCTGGAAGCGGGCCTACATCTTCGGCGACTTCGACAGCGACGGCGCCGCGGACTTCTTCGGGCTCCGCATCGACGACACGCTGTTGATGTCGGTGTCCCAGCCCGCGCAGACCAGCCGCTTCCGCGCCAGGGACGTCATCACCCGCATCCAGAACGGTTATGGCGCGATCACCGACATCAGCTACCGCCCCTTGAGCCTGGCGGCCCTGTATCGGGCCGAGACCAATTCGCGCGACCTGCTGCAGTACGGCCGGGGCTCGGCCGTGCACGACGTGCTGGCGCCGAGCTACGTAGTGGCCTGGGTGAACTCCAGTTCACCCGTGCACGGAAACCCGAATGCGATGGCCTCGGTCTATTACCGCTATGCCGGCGCGAAAGCGCAGGCCGGCGGGCGGGGTTTCCTCGGCTTCCGCGAGATCACCACGTTCGACGCCAACTTCAGCGGTACGCCCGTGGGCCATGTCGCCACCACCACGACCTATCGCCAGGACTATCCTTTCGTCGGCATGCCGGCGAGCACCGTCAAGCGCCGGATCGAATCCGGGTTCGCGCCGCCGGCCTGCTTCACTCTGGTGAACGAGGCCTGCTTTGGTTCGTCGCGCACGCCGTTCCCGGCCCTTGGGGGCAGGGTGTTCTCGGACAGCCAGCAGGTCTGGGCCAGCCAACCCGCCTTCGCAGCCGGCAGCCAGTTGCCCCTGCACCCGGTCACCGGCAGCACGGCCGAAGCGTCCTTCGATCCTTACACCGGCGCGGCCCTGAGCCGTGTCGCCACCGCCTTCACCTACGATGCCTACGGCAATGCGTTGACCACGTCCGTGAGCACCAGCACGGGCGCCGGCACGCTTCAGTCCACCGTGGCGACCAGCAACACCTACGTCAATGACGGGCCGCGTTGGCGTCTCGGCCGCCTGGCGACCAGCACGGTCACGCACAGCCGGCCGGGACTCGCCAGCGTGGTGCGCAGCACGAGTTTCGGTTACGACATGGCCGGCGCCTACACCGGGCAACTGCTGGTGGAGCGCGTGCAGCCCGCCGGTGGTGCCCAGTTCGACCTGCGCAAGATGTACACGCTGGACGTTTTCGGCAACCGGACCCAGGTCGCCACGTGCTCGGCGGGGATCACGGACGCCAACTGCCGCGCGGCGGCGATCACCATGCTGCCCGTGGCCCAGGCCGACGGCACGCCCAGCCTCTCCGTGCACCGCTACAGCCGGACCGCCTACGACGCCATCGGCCGCTTCCCGGTCACGGTGACCGAGCCGTTCCGCAACACCAGCAATGCGGCCGTGGCGACCGTGGTGCAGCAGGTGATCGCGCGCGATGCGTTCGGCGAACCCACCCACACGCGCAATGCGTTGGGCGTCGACACCATGGCGGTGAGCGGACACCTGGGAAGGCCGTATTACACGTGGTCCGAATCCGTGGCCGGCGCCACGCCCGGCGCCGCCGCGCAGGGTGTGGAAAGCTGGACGACCTACCGCTGGTGCGGAGCCGGGACCAACCAGGTTTCCTGCCCGTCGGGGGCGGCCTTCCGGCAGCAGGTCCAGACCGAGGGTGCTCCGGTCAAGTGGACCTACCATGACAAGCTCGGCCGCCCGATGCTGGCGGTGTCGCAGTCCTTCCATGCGGGCATCACCGGCAAGGAATTCAGCGCGGTCTGCACCTTCTCCGATGTCCATGGGCGTTCGGAGCGGGTCTCCAATCCCTTCTTCCTCGACCTCGCAGCCGTCGCGGGTGCGCCGAATGTTCCGGCCGACACCTGCGGTTCGCGCATGTGGAACCGCACCGTCTACGACATCCTGGGACGGCCGGTGCGTGCCGTGTTCGCCGACACCAGCGAAGTCAGCACCAGCTACAGTGCCCTCACCACCACGACCACCGACCCGCTGGGCCGGACGGCCAGTGAAGTCCGCAACGCGATGGGCGAAAAGGTCCAGGTCACCGACGCCGTCGGCCTGGTGACGACCTACAGCTACGACGCCGCCGGCAACATGACCCTGGTTCGCCGCGCCGGCGAACGCGGGGCGGTGGATTCGACCTTCACCTATGACGTCCTGGGCCGCAAGCTGACCCAGGTGGACCCGGACACCGGCACCTGGCGCTACGACTACAACCCCGCCGGCGAGCTGCGCATCCAGACCGACGGCAAGGGCCAGAAGACGTACAGCTTCCACGACGCCCGCGGCCGCATCTACAGCAAGAAGGTCTACACCGCCGCCAGCGTGCTGGAGTCGCAGTACACCTACAACTTCGACACCGCGCCCAACGGCCTGGGGGCGCTGCACAGCGAGGGCGCCACCGGCATCGAGGTGGTGTCCAAGGGCTACGGCTACGATGCCCTGGGCCGTGCCGCCGCCGTTTCGACGGTGATCGACGGCGCCACCTACAACATCGCCAACAGCATCTACGACCCGCTGGGCCGCTTGCTGGAAACGCAGGACGCCACCGGCCGCTGGCTGCGCACCGAGTACACGCCGCACGGCTTCGCCATCCGGCTCTGCGAGGGCACTGGTACCGGTGGCACCCTGTGCACGATCAACGGCGCGAACACCTACCAGCAGACCAATGCGGTGGACGCCCGCGGCAACGTCGTGGAGGAGAAGCGCGGCGCCTTGTTCGTGAAGCGCACCTTCGACATCTACAACGGCCGACTGCTCAGGAACTGCAGCGGCAAGACCGCTTCCAGCGCCGACTGCACGGCGCAGGACGAGACCTACACCTGGGACAACAAGGGCAACCTGCTCACCCGGCAGCGCGGCGCGCTCTACACCGAACATTTCGCCTACGACGCCGCCGACCGGTTGACCAAGGCCTGGTTCTCGAAGATCGGCTCCCTGACCTACGCGACCTCGGCGCCGACGTCGACCACCGCGGCCAATGTCTCCGAGTGGCTGAGCTACGACAAGCTGGGCAACCTGTGCGAGCGCAACTTCGGTGGCCTGGTCGCGGCCTACCATTACGCCGGCCGTGCGGGCTGCGGCACCGGCGGCCTTGCGGGCACCGGAACCACGGCGACCACTGGGGCACACAACCTGGTCGGTTGGTGGCAGTACGGAATCACCCGTGACGCCAACGGCAACCAGAACGGCGCCAGCTACAACAGCGTCAAGGAAAAAGGTTGGGAATATACGGCCCAGAACCAGGCGCGCAGCGTCTGGTTCGGCGCCAGCGAATCCAGCGCCCAGCGCCGCACCCGCTGGTGGTACGGTTCCGACGGCAGCCGCTACAAGCGGGTGGACGACGGCAGCAACAACGGCACGCTGCGGACGGTGCTCAACCTGGGCGGCGTCGAACGCATCAACCAGGGCGGCGCCATCAGCTGGCGGCGGTCGCTGGGCGGCGGGCTGGTCCATACGCTGGCCGGCGCCAGTCCGGTGACCACGCACATCCGCGCCCAGCTGTTCGACCACATCGGCAGCATCGTCGCCATCGCCGACAGCGTCGGCAATGTGATCGAGACCGCCGACCACGCGGCTTTCGGCAACCGCCGCGAATGGGTGAACGGGACTCTGCTTGGCAAGCTGATGCTGCTCACCACCGACCGTGGATTCACCGGCCACGAGCAGGTCGAGAACCTGCAGACGATCCACATGAACGGCCGTATCTACGACCCGGTCCAGGCCCGCTTCCTGCAGGCCGACCCCCTGGTCCAGGACGCCTTCAACCCGCAGAACTGGAACCCGTTCACCTACGTCTACAACAACCCGCTGAAGAACACCGATCCGACCGGAATGTTCAGCATCTCCAAGTTCCTCGGGACGCTGGCTACGGTTTTCCAGATCGCCAGCTACTTCATACCTGCGTTGGCTCCGATCGCGGCAGTGCTCAGTACCTTGGCGAAGTTTGCTGCCGTTGTTACGGCGATCCATACGGGCAACTTGCTTGGCGTCGCAGCGGCATTTATCCCTGGAGTCAATTCAGGCAACGCGGTTTTTGATGCGCTAGGCAACAGCGTAATCGCAGGAGGCCTGTCTGAGGCTATGGGTGGAAAGTTCAAGGACGGCGCGATAGGGTCGTTGAAATCCGCCGCACTTGCCTTCACCTTTCAGGTGATTTCGAGTCATGTCGTTTCAAGTGCGACGGGGGAGAAGTTCCGGAATGGAGCTACCACCGAGGCATCAGAAAATGCGGCCAAGTCCGGAGCGGTCGAGCAGCGAGCGCTCGGCAAGGATGCCTACAAGGACAACTGGGAGCTTGGGTACACTGCGAGCGAGCGAGCCAACAGGGCGCTGCTGGCGGCAGGGGTCTACAGTAGGGGCTTCGACTCTGAGCAGGAGCTTGCCAATTCATGGGGAGACGTGGTGGAGCCGATCTCTGAAGAGCTTGGGACTGAGATCGGCGCACACTTCCGGTATGACCCGCGGTCGGGAAAATACTTTGCGGCTCCCGCTTGGAGCTCAGGAGCGTTTGGGCGGGTGAACTTTGAGGGCTACGGTGGATCCCGCATTGGCAGGCTCTCTGCTGTAATCCACACGCATCCAAGTGGCGTGGGCTCCCCTACGTTTTCTATAGGTGATTACGAACATTCTTATGGTCTCGGTGCGAACGCCTACGTAATTAGTCGCGACTATCGGTACCAGTGGAACTATGATGACTACATCAATGCGGTCCCGACGTTTGAAAATCAGGCGCCGGGGTATCCAAACGGCATCCCTTATGACTACGTCCGAAAGGAATTAACGCGATGAGGTGGGGAATATTGGCCGCGACCCTCCTTGCTTTGGGTGCCGTTGCGTGCGATTCACAAGAGAGGCATGGAATGCAGACCTGCATAGAAACCAGCTTCACTACGGAGCCGGTTTGTCGGAAGCCGCTTTCGGCGGTTCTGGCTACGGGATCAAGTCAGCCGGGTCAGTACGTGGCGCTATCCGGCCACTACGTTCCACTTGGAGAATTAGACATCCCGGTTTCGAACTCTGAAGTAAGTGGGTTTCTGTTCTTGACCAAGGAGCACGCGGATGCTCTTGATCTTTCAAGTGCGGTTACCGTTGGATTGCTAGATCCGACCGTCAGCGCGTCACGAACTGAGCCGTTCCAACGGGTTCTGGCGACCACAGAGGGCTGGCTTGAAATCACCGCGAAACTCCGAGGTCCTGAAGATCGCCCCGCCCACCCATTTTCTACCGCACTTGAGCTTTATGGCGTGGTTGGAGTAACCCAGAAGTCTGCGCTCCGGTTTCGAAAGGATGACGGTAAGTTGGAGTAGTTTGGGGAGTTCGCGCTTCCTTTAGCCAGTTTTTGGCGTGGTCATTTCCAATTGGAAAGCTCAGCGTCGGTTATCCGGCCGTCCCGGTTCGAGTCGACCAGCCTGAACTCACTCGCCAGCGCGTGGTCCGCCGGCACCTCCGCGCGCGTCACCACGCCATCGCCGTTGGCGTCGAGCTGGGCAACGGTGGCGGCGTAGTCGTCGGCGTTGGGGATCGGCGGTTGCACCGACTGAACCGTCACCGGACCGGTAGTGGCTTCGAACTGGACCTCGCTGGTCTGGGTGGTCTGCGCGAACACGGCGGAGGAGATCAGGGCCGCGCTCAGGACTGGAAGGGCGAGATTCTTCATGGGAGTCTCCTTGAATGGTCTGCAGCGGAACCATCGCAAGGGGCACCGTAACCGCCGGTGAATCAAGGACGCGATGATCCGAGGTGCGGCCGGTACGGGCAGATTCGGACAGGGCCATCATGCCCCCTCGTTGCCTGAAACGCGGTCGATGCGTTCAGGCGGGGTTTCGGCTCGCGAAATCGGAATGCCCCGAAGGCGGTAGAGTCGGGCAAGCCCTCCCGGAACCTGCTATGGACCTCAAGAGCGGTTATCCCTACTGGGCGATCAAGAACGGATTGATGCACGCGTTCCCCCGGCTGGAAGCCGACGCGCAGGCCGACGTGGCGATCGTCGGAGGCGGCATCACCGCCGCGCTGGTGGCCGACGAACTGTGCCGGCATGGCCATTCGGTGATCGTACTGGAGCAACGCGACGTCGCCTGGGGCAGCACCTCGGCCAGCACCGCGCTGCTCCAGTACGAAATCGACACCCATCTGGTGGACCTGGCGGACAAGATCGGCTTGCCGGATGCCGTATTGGCCTATCGTTCCTGCGTGGAGGCCGTCCACGCGCTCGGGCGTCTGGCCCGCCCGTTTCCCGATGCGGGTTTCCAGCGGCAGGACAGTCTCTATCTGGCTTCGCGCGCGGCGCATGTGCGCGCTATCCGTCGTGAATTCGAGGCACGCCTTCACGCCGGGATCGAGGTCGAGTGGCAGGACCGGGCAGCGCTTCAATCGCAGTTCGGCCTGCGGGCGCCGGCCGGCCTGCTGACGCGACCCGCGGCCACCGTCGACCCCTATCGTCTGGCGTATCGGCTGCTGATGCGCGTCCAGAAACGCGGCGGCCAGGTCTGCGACCGCACCCGCGTGCTCGACATCGCCACCTCGTCGCGGCGCGTCGAGCTGCGCACAGAAGCCGGGCCAGTAGTGCGCGCGCGCCGCGTGGTGATCGCTGCGGGCTACGCCTCGCAGGCCTGGTTGCCAAAGGCCGTCGCAAAGAACCGAAGCAGCTATGCCTTCATCTCCGATCCGGTGGACCTGGACCACTTGGGTTTCCTGTCGCGCACCATGGTGTGGGAGTCCGCGCGGCCCTACCTGTATCTGCGCAGCACGACCGACGGCCGCCTGCTGGTCGGCGGCGAGGACGACGGGGTGGACATCCCGACGCGTCGTGACCGGAGGGTGAAGAAGAAGCAGGCGAAGCTGCAGAAGCGGCTGGCCGGCCTGTTCCCGGAGCTTGAACTCACGCCAGCCTTCGCATGGGCCGGCACGTTCGCGGAAACCGCCGATGGCCTTCCGTATTTCGGACCGCACCCGGCGCACGGGCCGCGCGTTCTGTTCGCGCTGGCCTATGGCGGCAACGGCATCACCTACAGTCTGCTGGGGGCGGGCCTGCTTCGCGCCCGCATCGAGTCGCGGACGCATCCGCTGGCCGGGCTGTTTTCGTTCGGTCGAAGTGGTTAGTGGACGACGGATCGGAAAGTTTTGTGGCCCCATGAAAAAAATGCCCCGGCGCGAGCCGGGGCATCGAGTCAGGCGCTGGTGCTTAGCGGCCGTTGTTCTGGCCCGCACGTTCCTCGTCCTGGCCGGGCATGTCCTTGCCGCCTTCCTTGCGGGCATCATCCTGGCGATCGGGATTGGCGCCGCCCTTGCGATCGGCGTCCTTCTGGCCCGGCTGGGTCTGCGCGCTCTTGTCCTGCTGGCCCGGGGCATTCTTGCCGGGGGAATTCTGCGCATTCTTGTCCTGCGGGTTGCTCTGGTTGGTGTGGTTGTTGGTCATCTTGGAGTTCTCCGTTGGGGGGGGTGTCGGAAATCTCCCGACAGGCACGGTGTTGCAATGTCCGTGCCACGCCGGCCGGGATCGCCACCGGCTACTGCCGCCGGAACCTATTTCTCCGCACCGGGTTCTCCGCCGGGGGCGTCCGCCTTACCATGGACGGATGCACCGCCTGCTGATCGCCGACGACCATCCGCTCTACCGCCTGGCCCTGACCCAGGCCGTGCGCGGCGTGCTGCCGGAGGCCGTGATCGCCGAGGCCGAGGACATGCCGGGGGTGCACGCCGCGCTCGCCGCCCATCCCGACACCGACCTGGTGCTGCTCGACCTGCACATGCCCGGCAGCCACGGCCTGATGGGTCTGGCCTCGCTGCGCGCCGAACATCCCGGCGTGGCGGTGGCGATGATCTCGGCGCACGAGGATCCGGTGACCGTCCGTCGCGCCCTGGCCTACGGCGCCGCGGGCTATCTGACCAAACGCGCCGACCTGGCCGAATTGCAGGCCGGCCTGCGCGCCGTGCTCGCCTGCGAGGAATGGCTGCCGCCCGCGCTGCGCGAGCCGGTGGCCCGCGCGGTGGCCGACCCCGGCGACCGCGAGACGGCCGCGAAGCTCGCCAGCCTCAGCCCGCAGCAGTTCAAGGTGCTCACGCGCGTCGCGGAAGGGCGGCTCAACAAGCAGATCGCCGACGAGCTCGGCATCCAGGAGCGCACGGTGAAGGCGCACATGAGCGCCATCTTCGAGAAGCTAGGCGTGCGCAACCGCACCCAGGCCGGCGTGCTGCTGGGCGCCCTGGCCCTGGCCGATCCGGCGCGCGAGGCCTGAGTCAGCGCCAGAAGGGGATCACGTAGGGCTTGGGCGGGGGCTCGCCGTCCTTGCGGTCGCCGCGTGGCGTCCGCTGCACGGTCAGCTCGTGCCGCCCGAGTTCCAGGCCGTGGACCGGAATCATCGCGACCATGCCGCGCTGCCCGGTGGCGACGTCTTCGCCCGCGTCGAAATGGATGTCCAGGGGCTGGCCGTCCAGCGTGACCGCGTGCATGGCCTCCAGGCAGTCCAGGCGTTCGCGCTGCGCGCCGTCGCCGGTCGCCGCCAGCGCCTGCGGGCAGCGCAGCCGCATCGCTTCGTTATGGCGCGCGGGCACGTAGGGCACGAACAGCCGCAGGTAGTTGCCGCGCACCACCGGGTCGGGGATGTGCGGGATCGGCGCCAGGCGCGCCGCGGTGCCGCGCTGGCTGGCGTAGTGCTGCGGCAGCACGGTGTCGGTGGCGGACTGCACGTCGTCCGGCAGGCCGGCGAAATCGCCGACGCTCCAGCCCAGCCGTTCGCCCAGCGCCTGCGACAGGACGAGGCTGAGCACCGCCAGCATCACCGCCCCGATGATGGTCGCGGTGCGGCGGTTGCCCTCGTTGCTGCTGAACAGCGTGATCAGCGGATTGTTCGCGCGGTCGAAGCCGAGCCAGGCGTAGAAGCGGAAGAAGCCGCGCAGCCAGCGGCCGCCGCGACTGTCGGCCGGCATCCGGTCGCCCCTGGCCCGGTCCCAGTACACCAGCACGCCGAAGGCGATGAACATCAGGGCCGCCAGGGCGGCCGAGACCTTCAGCGCATCGATGCCATCGCCACCCAGCGTTTCGTAGAGCCAGATGGCGGCCATCATCGCGCCCACCAGCACCATCGGCATCAGCATCAGCATCGCCATGCCGAAGCCCAGCCCGAAGACAACGCTGGCGCGGTTGTCCGCGCGTTCGATCAGGGTGCCGACGTCGCCGGCCAGTTCGCGGCTGGTCTGCAGGTAGTGCGGACCGAGCCGGGCCTTCATGCGGTCCCAGCGGAATCCTTCCGGATAGACCGAGTCCAGGCCGACCAGGGCCACCCAGTAACCGCGCAGGCACAGGTGCACGATGAAGGTCGCGATCAGGGTCAGCAGCGAGAACTTGACGTAGATCCAGAGCGAGGGCGTCAGCGCCGCGACCGCGAAGTTGCTGGCGTTGTAGAAACCGAACAGCAGCCTGTCGGCCTGGGCGGGCAGCTGCATCAGGCCGAACACGGTGGCGCCGGACACCAGGAGCTCCATTTCCCAGGTCGGGGTCGTGCGTCCCGGCAGGTGGGATTTCGGGCTGTCGGCCGTTTCGGGCTGGTCCATGGCGCGCTCCGTGGCAAGGCCGCCAGCGTCGCAGATCGGCCGGGTCGGCCACAAGCGGCCGATGTTAGAATCGCCGCGCAAACACAGGGGAAAATCCGGGATGAAGAAGCTGTTGATCGGCCTGGTGCTGGTGATCGCCGCGGCCGTGGTCTACAAGGAAATGGGGAAGGGCGGGGTGCCCGTGCTGCGCCAGATCGGCGGCGAGATGGTCAATCCTTATCCGCCGGGTTCGTCGCTGCACGCGCAGCAGCAGGAGTTCGTCGACCGCTTCAACGCCGACCCGGCGCTGCGCGAGCGTTTCGCCGGCACCTTCTCCAGCAAGGGCCTGTATGCGGAGGTGAAGTTCGCCCTGGGCCGCGGCGCGCAGTCGCTGGATGGCCCGTCCCTGGTGAAGGTGACCCGGGCGATGGCAGCGATGATCCCGCGCCTGCCGCAGAAGAGCTGCGCCAAGCTGATCCGCCCGCGCGACGACTTCGACCGCGAGCTGGGCGACGACATGCAGTCGGCGCTCGAGCGCCTGCCGCCGGTGCACCACCGCAACCTGTGGGACTTCTACCTGCGGGCGCTGAAGGCGGAGGTCAGCAATGCCCCGATCATCCCCGTGGACACGGTGAAGCGCGACCGCGCCCTGCAGCACCTGGGCGAGAAATTCCAGGGGCCCTTCGGCCAGCGCATGGCCGGCGTGCTGCAGAACCCGTCCGCCGCCAGCGACGAGGACGCCTGCTGGGCGATCAACGCCTTCACGCACAATTCGACCCAGCTCGACCCGGAAAGCGCCGAGGCGATGTCGCGCCTGATCTGGTCGGGCGGCCAGTAGGGCCATGCGCCGGGCCGGGACCGCGCTGGTCTTCGCCCTGGGCATGGCCTGGGCCAGCCCGATGAGCCTGGCCGGGCTGCTGGCCGGCCTGGCGGCGCTGCCCTTCGGCGCCCGGGTCCGGGTTTCGGACGCGGCCCTGGTCTTCCATCGTTATCCCTGGGGTCCGGGCGGCGCCCTGACCCTGGGCAATGTGATCCTGCATACCGGTGCCTCGCTGGACGAGAACACGGTCACCTACGCCTGTGCGGCCCGCGGCGGCCGCGATGAATGCGTGCGCCTGGGCGACCACGAGCGCGCCCATGTCTACCAGGCCCTGGTGCTGGGCCCGCTGTTCCTGCCCCTGTATTTCGCCTGCGGCGGCATCAGCCACCGCAACCGCTTCGAGCAGGCCGCCGACCGCTACGCCCTGACCGGCCGGGGCTGGTGGCCCTGGGCCCGGGCCGTTTGACCGGACGCAAGGCAGCGTGATGGCCGGGTGATAAACTGCGGCCACTCCCGAAACCCCCAGGTGCCGCCATGTTGGCCCTCGACTTCCCCGGCAGCGACAAGCTCATCGCCATGATCAACGCGGCGGTGACCGGCGACTGCCAGCGCCAGACCACCGACTGCATCCGCAACGGCCTGTCCGAGCTGATCCGCAGCCGCGCCATCACCCTGCCGGCCTGCGTGCTCGAACCCGTGGCCGACCACTACGCCCGCCGCGAGCTCTACCGCTGCGAGCTCACCGGCTTCAGCGTCGTCGCGATGACCTGGGGCCCGGGGCAGGGCACCGCCATCCACGACCATTCCGGCGTCTGGTGCGTCGAGGGCATCGTCGATGGCCAGCTGGAAATCACCCAGTACGACCTGCGCGGCCGCGACGGCGACCGGTTCCAGTTCGAACCCGTGGGCACGACGCTCGCCGGCGCCGGTTCCGCCGGCAGCCTGATCCCGCCGCACGAGTACCACACCATCCGCAATCCCAGCGCCACCGCCATCGCGGTGTCCCTGCACATCTACAAGCAGGCCCTGACCTGCTGCGCGCACTTCCACCCCGCGGGCGACGGCTGGTACACCAAGGCCGACCGCCAGTTGGGGCTGGACGAAGCGGCCTGAGCTATAATCGCGGCGCCAACGTGCCGGTGTGGCGGAATGGTAGACGCGGGGGACTCAAAATCCCTTGGCAGCGATGTCGTGTAGGTTCGAGTCCTATCACCGGTACCAAAAACCCGCTCGCGCGGGTTTTTGTTTTTCCGGCGCATGGATCCGCATCTAAGGGCCGCTACAGCTTCCCCAGGAACCCGCCGATGGCGGCCCCGAAGCGCTCGATGTCGACCAGGAAGGCGTCGTGCCCCTGCGGCGAAGGCAGCGGCACGAACTCGGCCTCGGCGCCGCCGGCGCGTAGGCCTTCCGCGATCTGCTCCTGCTGCTGCAGCGGGAACAGGATGTCGGTATGCACGCCGACCGACAGCGAGCGCTCGACCTTGATCGCCGCCAGGCCCTTCATCACGTCGCCGCCGCCGTATTCGGCCACGTCGAACCAGTCCATCGAACGGCCCAGGTAGAGGTAGCAGTTGGGGTCGAAGCTGCGCACGAAGCGCTGGGCGTGGCCTTCGAGGTAGCGTTCGACCTCGAACTCCTGGCCGAAGGGGTCGTCCTCGCGGCATTCGCTGTCGAGCCGGACGCGGCCGAAACGGCCGTCCCATTCCATCGCCGACCGGTAGGTCACCACGCCGAGCTTGCGGGCGATGCGCATGCCGATGTCGGGATAGTGCGCGTCGTCGTAGCGGCCGTGGTTCCAGTTCGGGTCCAGCCGGATCGCCTCGCGCTGCAGCGAGCGGATCGCGATCGAGAACGGCAGCGCCTGGGCGCTGCCCGAGACGTTGATGTGCGCCCGCGCCGAGCCCGGGTGCAGCAGCAGGTAGGCCAGCGCGGTCATGCCGCCCATCGAATTGCCGATCACGCAGGCCAGGCGGTCGATGCCCAGCGATTGCACGACCACGTGGGCCGCGCGCGCGCCGTCCTCGATCGACAGGTCGGGGTACTCCAGGCGGTAGGGTTCGCCGGTGGCCGGATTGACCGAGGCCGCGCCGGTGGAGCCCTTGCAGCTGCCCAGCGAGTTCACGCAGACCACGAACCAGCGGTTCGTATCGATGGCCTTGCCGGGGCCGAGCATGCCTTCCCACCACCCGGGCTCCGGGTTGCCGGCGTTCGACGCGGCGTGCGCGTTCGGCGACAGGCCCGTCAGGATCAGGATCGCGTTGTCGCGGGCGGCGTTGAGTTCGCCCCAGGTCTCGTAGGCCATCCGGGCGCCGTGCAGCTCGCCGCCCCGCTTGAAGGGGAAAGGCGAGGGCAGGGCGACGAAGCGCGTACCGGGAGGGATGGTTTCGGTCATGGATGCACCCGGTCGATGGCCAGGGTGACCTGGGCGCCGTCGCGCACGTCGATCACCCGGGCTTCGGCTTCGAGGTCGCCGGCGGCCGCGGCGGCGTCGCCGGATTTCGAGATGCGCGCCATCAGCCGCACCTGCGCCTGCATCGACAGCTTCTGCGCCGGCATCAGGCCGTCGGCATCGGACAGCCCGAGGGTGATCGGGAAATCCCTGGCCGGCAGCCGCTTCACCGCCACCGGCAGCCCGGCGCCGTCGGGCGTGCGCGCGAACACGAACAGCGTGTCGGTGTCGGCCAGCTGGGCGGCCAGCGCCGGCGCCAGTTCGACCGTTACTTCGATCGTCGGGCCGGTGGCTTCGGTGGGCGCCTCGTCCAGCGGCGGCAGGCCGGCCTGCTCGCGCGCCATCGCCAGCTGCGGGCGCAGCGCGCCCGCCGTGCGTGCATCAAGCAGGGGCAGCAGCCGGCCCCAGAGTTCGGCGGCTTCGGCCGGTTTTTCCGCCTGCAGGCGCTGGGCGCCGAGGTAGAACAGGCCCCGCTGGTGGGTGGGCTGGCCGGCGACCACTTTTTCCAGCATCGCCACGGCTTCGGGTGGGAAGCGGCCGTCGGGCGCGGCGCGCATCATCGCGTCGGCGTATTCGACCATCAGGTCGGGCTCGTCCGGCAGCAAGGCGTGGGCCCTGGCGAACGCGTCGCGGGCCTCGGGCCACTTCTGCTGGGCCATGCGGCTGCGGCCCAGCAGCACCCAGCCTTCCACGCTGGCGGGCTCGTCTGCGAGCCGGCGTTCGAGCTGGGCGATGGCGTCGTCCAGGGTCTTGGGAGCCTCTACGTTCCGGGGATCCAGCGCGTCCGGCGTCCCCAGCAGGGCATAAACGCCCAGCGCGCCCAGGGGCAGGGCCAGCACCAGGGCCAGGGCGCTGCGCCGTGCGTCGCGCCACAGCGGCGGCAGCACGAAGGCCAGGGCCAGGGCGCAGAGCAGCAGGGCGCCTGTCAGGAAAACGGCCATCACCACTCCTGCTCGTTTTCGTCGGGGGTGGCGGCCGGCGCGGCAGCGGCGCGCCGGCGCACCACCACCACGACCACCGCGGCGCCGATCGCCAGCATCAGCGCCGGCCCGAACCACAGCAGCCAGGTCGCCGGCCGCACCGGCGGGTTGTACAGCACGAAGTCGCTGTAGCGCGCGACCAGGTAGTCCTTGATCTCCTGGTCGGTCTTGCCCTCGCGCATCAGGGCCAGCACCTGCAGGCGCAGGTCGTGCGCGATCTGGGCGTTGGAGTCGGCCAGGGACTGGTTCTGGCACATCACGCAGCGCAGTTCGGCGCTGAGCTCGCGGAAACGCGCCTCTTCGGCGGCGTCGGTGAACCGGATCGGCTCCATCGCGCCGACCGCGGCGGAGAACAGCAAGGCCAGGACCAGCAGCAGGCGCTTCACTGAAGCTTCTCCAGTTCCGGCAGCAGCTGGTCGCGCACGACTTCGTCGGTCATCGGGCCGATGAACTTCCAGCGCACGATGCCCTGCGCGTCCACCAGGAAGGATTCCGGTGCGCCGTAGATGCCCCAGTCGAAGGCCGCGCGGCCGTCCTGGTCGGCGATGATCATCGCGTAGGGGTTGCCGAACTGCTCAAGCCAGCGTTGCGCATCCTCCGGCTCGTCCTTGTAGTCGTAGCCGATCACCTTGATGCGGCCGCTCTTGGCCAGTTCGGTGATCACCGGATGTTCGTCGCGGCAGGCCGGGCACCAGCTGCCCCAGACGTTGAGCAGGTAGGGTTCGCCGCGAAGGTCGGCGTTGGTGACCAGGCGCGAGGGCTCGCCCAGAACCGGCAGCGAAAACGCCGGCGCCGGCTTGCCGATCAGCGGCGACGGGATGGCGCTGGTGTCCTTGCCCGAATTCATCAGCACGCCCACGCCCAGCAGCAGGGCCAGCGCGGCGAAGGCGATCAGCGGCAGCAGGCGCTTGATCATGCGGCGGCTCCGGCGACCGGGCGGCGGAAGCGCTTGTCGAAGGCCACGATGAAGCCGCCCAGCGCCATGAAGAGCGATCCCAGCCAGATCAGCCGGATGAAGGGCTTCACGTACAGGCGCAGGGCCCAGGTGCCGTCCTGGTCCAGCGGCTCGCCCAGCGCCACGTAAAGGTCGCGGCTCAGGCCGCCGTCGAGCGCGGCCTCGGTCATCACCTGGCCGCCGCTGGTGTAGGCGCGTTTTTCCGGATGCAGCACCGCCAACTGGCGGCTTTCGCGGCTGACCACGACGGTGCCGCGGTCGGCCAGGTAGTTCGGGCCGGGGTGCTTTTCCACGCCCTGGAACAGGAAGTCGTGGCCGCGCAGTTCGAAGCTCTGGCCCGGCCTGGCGGCGACGTCCTTCTCGATGCTGGTGCTTTCGGTCAGGAAAACGCCGGCCACGAACACCGCGATGCCGGCGTGCGCCAGCACCATGCCGACCATCTCGGCGGTGAAGCGGCTGCCGCTGGAGCGCAGGCGCGACCAGACGAAACGCGCCGTGCCCGCGAGCACCCACACCGCGCCGCCGATGCCGAAGGCGGTCTTGGCCGTGCCTTGCGGCCAGGCGAAGAAGGTGATGATGCCGGCGACCACGGCCAGCACCGCCCAGGGCGCCAGCCAGCGCAGCGGCCGGCCGATGTCCTCGCGCTGCCAGCGGGTCAGCGGGCCGAACGGCACCAGGGCCACCAGCGGCGCCATCAGCAGGATGAAAAGAAGGCCGAAATAGGGCGGGCCGACCGAGATCTTGCCCAGGTCCAGGGCCTCGGCCAGCAGCGGGTACAGCGTGCCCAGCAGGATCATCGCCGCGGCGGCGGTGAGCAGCAGGTTGTTGGCCAGCAGGAAGGTCTCGCGCGAGGACGCGGCGAAGGGCTGGCCGGTCTCCATCTTCGGCGCGCGCAGGGCGTACAGCAGCAGCGAACCTCCGATCACGATGACCAGGAAGGCGAGGATGAACATGCCGCGCTCGGGATCCGAGGCGAAGGCGTGCACGCTGGTCAGCACGCCCGAGCGCACCAGGAAGGTGCCCAGCAGCGACAGCGAAAACGCAGCGATCGCCAGCAGCAGGGTCCAGCCGCGGAAACTGCCGCGTTTTTCCGTCACGGCCTGCGAATGCAGCAGGGCCGCGCCGACCAGCCAGGGCATGAAGCTGGCGTTCTCGACCGGGTCCCAGAACCACCAGCCGCCCCAGCCCAGTTCGTAATAGGCCCAGAAGCTGCCGAGCGCGATGCCCAGCGTCAGGAAGGCCCAGGCGACGTTGGTCCAGGGCCGCGACCAGCGCACCCATTGCGCGTCCACCTTGCCGTCGATCAGCGCCGCGACGGCGAAGGCGAAGGCCACCGCGAAACCGACATAGCCGGTGTAGAGCAGGGGCGGGTGGAAGATCATGCCCGGGTCCTGCAGCAGCGGGTTCATGTCGCGGCCTTCTTCGGCGCCGGGCAGCAGGCGCTCGAAGGGATTGGACGTGAACAGCGTGAAGGCCAGGAAACCCAAGGCGATCATGCCCATCACCGCCAGCACCCGAGCCACCACCGGCGCCGGCAGGGCGCGCGAGAAACGTGCGACCAGGGCGGTCCACAGGCACAGGAACAGCACCCACAGCAGCAGCGAGCCCTCGTGTGCGCTCCACACCGCGGTGAACTGGTAGGCGCGCGGCAGCAGCGAGTTCGAGTTCTGGGCGACGTAGGCCACCGAGAAGTCATGCTGCAGGAAGGCCCAGGTCAGCAGGCCGTAGGAGATCGCCACCATCAGCAGCTGGGCATAGGCCAGCGGCCGCGCGGTCGCCATCCAGGCGGCGTGGCCGCGCTGCGCGCCGACCAGGGGCAGCAGGGAAAGCGCCAGCGCCAGCAGCAGGGCCAGCGCGAGGCTCAGCAGGCCAAGCTCGGGCAGCACTCAGTAGGCTCCCGGCTTGGCGTCGCCGGCCGGCGCGGCATCCGCGGCCGCGTCGTCCACCTTGTGCTTCTCGTGCGCCTTGCCCATGGCTTCGGCCACTTCGCGCGGCATGTACTGCTCGTCGTGCTTGGCCAGCACCTGGGTGGCGATGAAGACGTCGCCCTCGCGGCGGCCGGTGGCGATCACGGCCTGGTTCTCGCGGAACAGGTCGGGAAGGATGCCCTCGTAATGCGCGGTCATCACCGCGTCGCCGTCGGTGACGCCGAACTGCACCTTCAGCGTGCCGTCCTCGCGCTTGAGCGTGTCCTTGGCGACCATGCCGCCGAGCCGGAACACGGCCTGGTCGGCCGCTTCGCCGGCATAGACCTGGCTGGGCGTGTAGAGGTAGGTGATGTTTTCGCGCAGGGCGAGCGTGACCAGCGCCGCGGCGACGCCGGAGGCGGCGAGCAGGGCGAGGATCAGCAGCAGGCGGCGCTTGCGGGTCGGGTTCATGCGGCGGTTCCGGTGGAGCGGGAGGCCTCGCGCCGGGCGCGCTGGACGATGGCGCGGCGGATGCGGGCGATGCGCAGGCGCGGCGCCAGGAAATCCCAGGCCAGGAAGGCGGCGAACACCGCGTAGGCGCCGACCACGTATTCGAGGTAGCTCATCGTGGCGCCCCGGCGGCGGCGCGCGCCCAGTCCTTGCCGGCCTCGCGCTCGAGATTGTCGGCCCGGGCGCGCTGCAGCAGGGAACCGGCGAACCAGAACTTGGTGGCCAGCACCATCACCCAGAGCGGCCAGGTCATGGACGAATCCATGGTCGACTCCCCGAACAGCTTGATGGTGGCGCCCTGGTGCAGCGAGTTCCACCACTCCACCGAATAGCGGATCACCGGCAGCAGCACCACGCCGACGATGGCCAGGAAGCCGGCGGCGCGCGCGGCGTTGCGGCGGTCTTCGATGGCGGCGTTCAGGCCGATCACGCCCAGGTACAGGAACAGCAGCACCAGTTCCGACGTCAGCCGCGGGTCCCAGTCCCACCAGGTGCCCCACATCGGCTTGCCCCAGATCGAACCGGTGGCCAGCGTGACCGCCGTGAACAGGGCGCCGACGGGCGCGCAGGCCATGGCCAGGATCTCGCACAGCTTGATCCGCCAGACCAGCGCGATGGCCGCGTAGAACGCCATCAGGCCGAACACGAACATGCTCATCCACGCGCTGGGCACGTGGATGTAGAGGATGCGGAAGCTGTCGCCCTGCTGGTAGTCGGCCGGCACCACGAACAGCGCGCCGTAGAGCCCGACGGCCATGGTCAGCAGCCCCAGTCCGAAACCCACCGGCGTCCAGCGGGCGGCGAAGCGGTCGAAGCTGGGCGGCGAGCCGAGTTGGTGGAACCAGAGCAGGACGGGATTCACGGGCGGTCGGATTCAGGTCAGGGCGATGCGGATCGCCGCGGCGGCGGCGAGCGGGGCGAGTACCAGGGCCAGGGCCAGTCCGGCCCCGAGCAGCAGCAGCGCGCCGAGCCAGGGCAGGCCCTGCGCGGCGGCCATCACGCTGCCGGCGCCGAACACCAGCACGGGCAGGAACAAGGGCAGCGCCAGCAGGGCCAAAAGCATACCAGAGCGCCGTATTCCGACCGTCAGCGCGGCGACCACCGCGCCCATCAGGCTCAGCAGCGGCGTGCCCAGCGCCAGCGAGACCATCAGCACGGACAGGAGTTCCCCGGGCAGGAAAAGCAGTTCGGCCAGCAGCGGCGTCAGCAGCACCAGGGGCAGGGCGGTGGTGGCCCAGTGCACGGCCACGCGCACGGCCAGCAGCCAGGCCAGCGGCACCGGCGCCAGCAGCATCTGTTCCAGGCTGCCGTCCTCGACGTCGCTGCGGTAAAGCGAGTCCAGGGTCAGCAGGCCCGCCAGCAGCACCGCCACCCAGAGCACGCCCGGCGCGATGCGGGCGAGCTGGGCCGGGTCGGCGCCCAGGGCCAGCGGGAACAGGGCGACCACCATCAGGGCGAACAGCAGGGGCTGGGCGGCGTCGCCGCGCCGGCGCCAGACCAGGCGCAGGTCGCGTGCGGCCTGGGCGCGGGCCGCGGCCAGCAGGGACGGACCGCTCATGCCGGGCTCCGGGCGGGCGCCAGGCTGAGGGTGCGCACCGGCACCGGCGGGGCCGCGTAGGCCCCGTGGGTGGTCAGCAGCACGGCACCGCCGTCGGCCACGTGGTCCTGGATCAGGCGGTTGACCAGGGCGATGCCGTCCAGGTCGAGGTTGGCGTAAGGCTCGTCCAGCAGCCACAGTGGTGCCGACTGCAGGCGCAGCCTGGCCAGGGCCAGGCGCTTGTTCTGGCCGGCCGAAAGGCGGCGGGCGGGGCTGTCCTCGTATCCGGCCAGCCCGACCTCGGCCAGCGCCTGCACCAGGTCGGCCGCGGCGGCGTCGCCGCGCAGGGCCCGGTGGAAGGCCAGGTTCTCCAGGGCGCCGAGCTCGGCCTTGTGGCCGGGCAGGTGGCCCAGGTAGGCGCTGCCCCGCGCCAGGTGGCCGCGGTCCACCGGCCGGCCCGACATGAACACCTCGCCGGTGCCGGCCGCCAGCAGCCCCGCCAGCACGCGCAGCAGGGTGGTCTTGCCGGCGCCGTTGCCACCCAGCACCAGCAGCGCCTCGCCCGGGCCCAGTTCGAAGTCCAGCGGTCCGAACACCGGCTCCTCGTTGCGGGCGAAGCCAAGACCGCGGGCCTGGAGCAGCGGCGCGGTGGCGTGGGGAGTGGGCGTCATGGCGGCGGAATGCTACCTCAGGCCGCCGGTCGGCGCCCTGCCGGCGTTAGCGTTTCCTGACCGAAATCAAGCGGCCGAGGGGCTTCACAAACCGCAACCGGACAATCCGCCGCCGTTTCGTTGTGCTTCGCGCCGGGGTGCGTGAGAATCGGGATGTTCATTCATCACGCAGGACTCCAAGAGCATGCGCGCGACCCCCCTGATGCTTGCCATCGCCCTGGGCCTCGGCCTTTCGGCGCCCGCTCTCGAGGCCGCGTCCTCGAACCCGACCCAGGCCGTCGCCAGTCGCGACGCGCTCAAGACCTACATCGTCGTGTTCGACGAGCCGGCGGCCGCGAGCTTCCGCGGCTTCAAGGACGGCGACGACACCAGCCGGCCGAGGCTGGCGGCCAGCAGCCGCGCCGTCACCGGCGAGCGCAAGTACAACGCGCGCAGCGCCGCCGCTGTCGCCTACACCCAGTACCTGGGCGACCTGCGCCAGCAGCGGCTGCGGGAGGTTTCGGCCCGGTTCGGCCGGCCGGTCCGCCCGAGCTTCGTCTACGAGCACGCCCTCAACGGCATGGCCCTGCAGCTCACCGCCGCCGAAGCCGAGGCCATGGCCGCGATGCCGGGGGTGAAGCGGGTGCAGCCGGAGTTCGTGCGCTTCCTGCAGACCGACCGCGGCCCGCAGTGGATCAAGGCCGACCAGATCTGGAACGGCGTGGCCAACGGCGGCAGCCAGCGCCGCGGCGAGGGCCAGATCGTCGGCGTCATCGACACCGGCATCAACCGCACCCACGTCGCGTTCGCGGCCAACGGCCTGAGCAACCCGCTCGGCGGCTTCGTCGGCTACTGCAGCACCACCCCGGCCGCGTGCAACAACAAGCTGATCGGCCTCTGGGACTTCACCGACGGCCTGGCCAGCGGCCTGCGCGACCCGGTGGACAACGACGGCCACGGCACCCATGTTGCCAGCACCGCGGCCGGCAACGCCTTCAGCCTCTACAGCGGCGTCGCTCCGAACGCCAACATCATCGCCTACAAGGCCTGCCCGGAGCTGAGCTGCCAGGGCACGGCGCTGCTTGCGTCGATCGACCGGGCGATCCAGGACGGCGTGGACGTCATCAACTACTCCATCGGCTCCGGCCCGGCCGATCCCTGGGCCACCGTCGGCGGTGCCGTGAACGACGACGCGGAGGCTTTCCTGGTCGCGCGCGAGGCCGGCATCGTGGTGGCCGCCGCGGCGGGCAACGACGGCCCGGCGCCGGGTTCGCACGGCAACCCGGCGAACGCGCCCTGGGTGATCGGCGTCGCCGCCGCCACCCACGACGGCCTGCCGCCGGGCGACCGCCTGGCCAGCTTCAGCGGCCGTGGCCCGGTCATCCCGCTGGGCGTCGTCAAACCCGACGTCACCGCCCCCGGCGTCGCGATCATCGCCGCCGGCACCAGCGGCAACTCCAGCACCGAAGAACTCAGCGGCACCTCGATGGCCACCCCGCATGTCGCCGGCGCGGCCGCCCTGCTCAAGTCGGCCCGCCCCACGGCGACGGTGGACGAGCTGATCTCGGCCCTGATGCTGACCGCGCGCAATTCGATCACCCGCAGCGGCGTCGCCGCCACGCCGCACGAGCAGGGCAGCGGCATGCTGGACCTCTCGCTGGCGGTGAAGGCGGGCCTGTACCTGGACGTCACCGGCACCCAGTTCCGCGCCGCCACCGCCGACCCGAGCACGGGCAACGCCCAGGGCCTGAACCTGCCCAGCCTCGGCCACGGATTCTGCTTCCGCACCTGCACCCTGACCCGCACCTTCAAGCAGATGCCGGGCAGCCCGGCCGGCAACTACAGCGTGTCGTCGTCGGTGACCGCGGGGGCGTCGATCACGCCCAGCGTCACCAACTTCAACAGCAGCCCCGCGGGCCAGGCGATCACCTTCACGGTGAACGTCGACAATCCCGCGCTGGCGGGCAAGTGGGTCTACGGCACGGTGACGCTGACCAACAATTCCGGCGACGGCCGCCCGAACCTGAAGCTGCCGGTGGCGGTCTACGCCAGCCCGTTCTCCACCCAGGCCTTCGCCAACCGATTCGCGCTGGGGCAGCGCAACGTCACCACCGAGCGTGGGGTGTTCGACCTCGACGTCGAGGGCATGGTGCCGCTGCCGAGCGCGCGCTTCGTCTCCAGCGGCCTGCACGCGCCGCTCTCCAGCGTGCACACGATCACCGAAGATCCGACGCCGACCGACGTGTTCGACGACGTCAACGTGCACTACCGCCGCTTCCTCTCGGTGCCGGCCACGGTCGGCGCCGAAGGGCCGATCAACTACCGCATCCACGCCGTCACCCGTGCGGCGGCCGGCGACGTCGACCTGTACGTGGGCCGCGACTACAACAACAACGGCGTGCCGGAATCCGGCGAGCTGCTGTGCATCTCGGGTTCGGCGACGTCGGCGGAAGAGTGCAGCGTGCAGGTCACGACCGAATCGGCCGACATCCCGATGTGGGTGATGGTCCAGAACTGGGGAGGCCCCGGTACCGGCGTCGGCGTCGACAGCTACGTCATCCCGATGCGCGCCACGACCAATGCCACCCTGGTGGCCACCGGCCCGGGCCAGATGCCGGCCGGCTCGCCCTTCAAGGTGCGCGTGTCCTACGACGACGCCGGCCTGTCCGACGGCACCGAGCGCGTCGGCTACGTGATCATGCAGCCCCAGCCGGGCGCCTCGGCGGTGGAAGTGCCGATCCGCCTGCGCCGGTCGGGCAACACCTACGAACCGTTCGCGTTGTCCAGTGGCGTCGGCCGTTTCGTCCAGCTCGCGCCCAACTCGTCGCATGACCGCCTGTATTTCGACGTTCCGCCGCATGCCACCTCGGTCAGCTTCACGACCACCGGCAGCCAGGGCAACGTCGACCTGTACGTCGCCCATGTCGCGAACCCGACCGGCCCGACGATCGCGGCCGCGCCGGCCTGGAACAACAACGCCGCCTTCCGCGCCGCCACGGCCTCGGGCAACGAGACCGTGACCCTGACCACGGCGGCGGGCACCCTGCTGCCGGGCCGCTACTACGTGGTCCCGGGCAATGCCACCGGCACGGTCGCCCGCGCCACGGTCACGGCCACCATCACTGCGCAGGGCGCGCGCCCGGGCTTCCTGTCGGGCCAGTACGTCAACGTCGCGCGTGACGGCCACGGCATCTTCGTGGACTTCGCCGGCCCCGCCGGCGCCGCCCCCGACCAGTGGGTGACGGTCTGGTACACCTACCTCGAGGACAACACCCCGACCTGGTACTACTCGCAGGGCGCCGCGCCCGGCGCCAATGGCACCTGGAAGGCGGAGCTGTTCCGGGTGGTCTGGAACGGCAGCGCGACCCACGCGATCGATGTCGGCGACGTGATCATCACCGAGACCGGCACCCAGACCATGACGATGAACTTCAACCTCGACGGCCGCAGCGGCTTCGAGCGCATGACACGCGTCGGCGGCGGCAGCTGCCCGCAGTTCAACGCACAGACGCTCGACGTCAATGGTCACTGGTTCTCGCCCAGCCTGTCGGGCTTCGGTTACACCTACCTGGCCACCGGCGGCGCCAACCCGCAGGAAGTCTTCATTCCCTACGTGTACGACGGCGCGGGCTTCCCGCGCTGGCTGTACGGCCAGAAGAACTTCGCCGCGGCCACCCCGACCTTCAACCTGCAGTGGTTCTCGGGCTTCTCGCCGCTGGCGGCGCCGGTCGGCCTGACCGGCACCGCGGCCGGCACCGGCACCCGCACCCTGGGCACCAACAACGTGACCGACATGTCGGTGAACGCGACCTTCACCGGCGCACTGTCGGGTACCTGGACCCAGAATCGCGCGGTGGCGCTGCTGTCACAGCGCAAGAATTGCCAGTAACCGTCCGCGCATGCAAAGGGGCCCTTCGGGGCCCCTTTTTTTTGGCCGCAAGCCAAGGTGCCGGGCGGCATCGAGCCGGGCCGGCGGGTCGCCGGGCGTGAGCGGACAAGCACGGGGCGGGATGCGGCCAAGGCCGCAGGGCCCCATAATCAGCGGCATCCTTTGCCCGGTCCCGGTCCATGCAGATTCCCACCAAGCTCCCGAAGGTCGGCACGACCATCTTCACCGTGATGTCGCAGCTGGCCCTGGAGCACCAGGCCGTGAACCTGGGGCAGGGGTTCCCCGATTTCCCGGTGCCGCAGCGCCTGGTGGACGAACTGGCCCGGGCGATGGCCGAAGGCAGGAACCAGTACGCGCCGATGACCGGCATCCCGGCCCTGCGCCAGGCCATCGCCGCCAAGACCGAGCGCTGCTACGGTCGTGCCGTCGACGCCGATGCCGAAGTCACGGTCACCAGCGGCGCCAGCGAGGCGATCTTCAACGCCATCCACGCCGTGGTGCGGCCGGACGAGGAAGTGGTGGTGCTCGACCCCTGCTACGACTGCTACGAACCGGCGATCGACCTGGCCGGCGCCAAGGCCGTGCACGTGCCGCTGGACCCGGTGGACTTCTCGGTCGACTGGCAGCGCGTGCGCGACGCGATCGGCCCGCGCACGCGCATGCTGATGGTCAATACGCCGCACAACCCCTCGGGCGCGATGTTCACCGCCGCCGACATGGCGGCGCTGGCGGACATCCTGCGCGGCACCGGCATCGTGCTGCTGTCGGACGAGGTCTACGAGCACATCATCTTCGACGGACGGGTGCACGAAAGCGTGCTGCGTTACCCGGAGCTGGCCGAGCGCGCCTTCGTGATCTCCAGCTTCGGCAAGACCTACCACTGCACCGGCTGGAAGATCGGGTATGCGATCGCACCGCCGGCGCTGAGCGCCGAGTTCCGCAAGGTGCACCAGTACAACACCTTCTGCAGCTTCGCCCCGGCGCAGTGGGCCTTCGCCGCGATGATCGCGCAGGAGCCCGAGCACTACGAGGAGCTCGGCGCCTTCTACCAAGCCAAGCGCGACCGGTTCCGCCGGCAGCTGGAAACCACCCGCCTCAAGCCGCTGCCGGTGCCGGGCGGCTATTTCCAGCTGGTGGACTACTCGGAAGTCAGCGACCTGGACGACGCGGCCTTCTGCCGCTGGCTGACGATCGAGAAGGGCGTGGCGGCGATCCCGCTGTCGCCGTTCTACGAGACGCCGCCGAAGGGGCAGCGGCTGGCGCGGCTGTGTTTCGCCAAGGTCGAGAGCACGCTGGATGCCGCGATCGAGCGGCTGCAGGGGCTCTGAGCCATGGACGACCTTCGCGTTTCGCTGGTGCAGGGCGACACCGTCTGGCACGACCCGGACGCCAACCGGGCGATGTACGCCGAGCTGGTCGCGCCGCTCGCCGGCCGCACCGACCTGGTGCTGCTGCCGGAAACCTTCACCTCGGGCTTCAGCAACGAAGCCCTGGCCTCGGCCGAGGACATGCAGGGCCCGACGGTGGCCTGGATCCGCGACCAGGCCCGCGGGCTCGGCGCGGTGGTCACCGGCAGCGTGCAGATCCGCGAAGGGCAGGGCGTCTACAACCGGCTGCTGTGGGCGACCCCCGAGGGCGAGGTCAGGCACTACGACAAGCGCCATCTGTTCCGCATGGCGAAGGAACACGAGCGCTACGCCGCCGGTCGCGATCGGTTGACGGTGGAGCTGAAGGGTTGGCGGATCTGTCCGCTGGTCTGCTACGACCTGCGCTTCCCGGTATTCATCCGCAACCGCTTCGGCGTGGAGGCGCCGGCGCGTTTCGACTACGACCTGCTGCTGTTCGTCGCCAACTGGCCCAGTCCGCGCCGCTACGCCTGGCAGACCCTGCTGCGCGCCCGCGCCATCGAGAACCTGAGCTACGTGGCGGCGGTGAACCGCGTCGGCACCGACGGCAACGGGCTCGCCTACAGCGGCGACAGCGTGGCGCTGGATTTCCTGGGCCAGCCCCTGGTCGAGTTCGGCGCCCAGGCGCAGGTGGCGACCACCACGCTGTCGGCCGCGGCCCTGGCCGCCCACCGCGAACGTTTCCCCGCCCAGCTCGACGCCGACCGCTTCGACCTGCGCTGATCCCGGGCCAGGAAGGACAAACCCGCCGGAAGGCGGGTTTGTTTTCTGTGCGAGAGCGGCCGATCAGTCGTCGGAAGGCAGGCCTTCCGGCCGCTTCTTCTTGAACGGCGGCGGACCGCCCGGACCCGGCTTGCGCGGGCCGCGGTTGCCGTCCGGACGCGGGCCGCGCGGCTGGCCATAGGGACTGGCACCGGTGGGTTTGTTGCCGCGCGGGCCGGCCGGACCGCGGGAATGGGCGTAAGGCGCGTCGCCGGCCGGCTTCGGGCCACGCGGACCGCGCTGGCCGTAGGGGCTGTCGCCCTGCGGGCGCGGGCCGCGGTCGTTGAACGGGCGCGCGCCCTGCGGACGCGGACCGGCGGGTTTGCCCGGACGCTGGCCGCGCGGCGGCGCGACCTTGGAGCCGGTTTCCACGCCCTCGGGCACGTACCAGCTGCGGAAGGCGGCCGGATTGTTGTCGTGGGCGTTGTGGTGGGTCGGCTGCGCGTCGCCGCGCGGCGCGCGCGGCTTCTTGTTGAAGCCGCCGGCGTTGCCGGGGCCACCGGCGCGGTTGCCGAAGTTGTCGTCGCGCGGACCGCGCGCACCCGGCGCGCCGCCGGGCTTGCCGCGGAAGGGCTTGGCGCCCGGAGCGCCGGGACGCGCGCCGCGGGGTGAATCGGTGCCCATCGGGCCGGAGAAGGGTTTGCCCGGACCGCGCTTGCCCTTGCCGCCGAAGGGTTTGCCGGCGCCGGCGCCCGGACGGCCGCGGCCGCGCGGGCTCTTTTCCTCGCGCACGTGGTCGAATCGACGCAGCTCACGCGCTTCGTCGTCCACCGAGCCGTTGACGTAGGAGGCCTGCTTGCGGTCCTTGCCGACGCGGATTTCGGTCGGCCGCGACTTGCGCTGGCCGATCACCGGCTGCAGGGTCAGCACCGGCGGGTTGTCCTCGAGCTTGAACTGGGCGCGGAGCTTCTCGACCTGGTCGGCCGGCATCTCTTCGCAGTGGCCGCGCTTGAGCAGGCGCGGCAGGTGCACGCTGCCGTACTTCACGCGCTTGAGGCGGCTGACCTGGAAACCCTGCGATTCCCACAGGCGGCGCACCTCGCGGTTGCGGCCCTCGGTCAGCACCACGCGGAACCAGGCGTGCGAATCGGAGCTGCCGATGCGCTCGATCTCGTCGAACTTGGCGGGGCCGTCGTCCAGCGCGACGCCGCGCGCGAGGCGGTCGACCACGCTGTCGGGCACTTCGCCGTGGATGCGGCAGACGTATTCGCGGGCGATGCCGCTGGACGGATGCATCAGCGCGTTGGCCAGCTCGCCGTCGGTGGTGAGCAGCAGCAGGCCGGTGGTGTTGATGTCGAGGCGGCCGACGGCGATCCAGCGCG
>CAMLKR010000010.1 GCA_946480565.1 uncultured Arenimonas sp.
CCCGCGGCAATCCGCTCGGCTTCCACCGTCGCGACGGCGCCGGTTACCGCCTGCTATGCGAACAGATCGTCGGGCTGGACCGGATCAATCCGCAGGTCGCGGCACGCCTGCTCGGCAGCTTCGAAAGCTGGCGCCGGCTGGCCGAGCCGCAGCGCAGTGCCGCGCGCGAGGCGCTGGCGACGCTGCAGGGCGCGCTGGTGTCGCCCGACAGCCGCGACCTGCTGCAGCGCCTGCTCGAAGACTGATTCCGGCGGGGGGAGCCGCCGTCAGCGGCGGTTTCCCATCAGGCTGGTCAGCGCCGAACCCAGTACCACCAGGGCCGCGCCGGTATAGCCCAGCCAGCCGATGCGTTCGGGCGCGATGCTTTCGGGCCACAGCGCATGCACCGCCGCCACCGCGCCGACGCACAGCAGCGGCGTCGTCGCCAGGATCGCCGACACGCGCGAGGCCTCCCAGTGCGCCAACGCCTCGGCGAAGGCGCCGTAGGCGACCAGGGTGTTCAGCGCGCAGAACAGCAGCAGCCCCCAGTGCAGGCCGTCGAGCTGCAGCAGTGCCCCGGGCCGCGCCAGCGGCAGCAGCAGCACGCTCGCGCACAGATAGATGAACAGCAGGATGGCCGGCGACGACAGCCGCAGCAGCAGCTGCTTCTGCAGCAGCGCGTACACCGCCCAGACGATGGCCGCCACCACCACCAGGCCCGAGCCGAAGGCATAACTGGCCGCGCCCACGCCCAGCTGTTCGCGGAAGAACAGTCCCAGGCCGACGAACAGCACCACCAGCCCCGTCCACTGCCAGCGGTTGAAGGATTCGCGGAACACGAAGATGCCGCCCAGCGCCATCAGCAGCGGCGCCAGCTGGATCAGCAGCTGCGCGTTCGCCGGCGAGGTCCACTGCACGCCCAGCAGGTAAAAGATGTAGTTGCCGATCAGGCACAGGGCGGCGGCCAGCAGCAGCCACCAGCGTTTCCGGTCGAGCGTCGCGAAACCGCCCAGGCCGCCGCGTGCCGCCAGCCAGGCAAGCATCACGCCGGCCGCCAGCAGGAAGCGGAACCAGGTCAGGGTGTAGGGGTCGAGCTGCTGCAGGGTGAGCTTGAGCGCCACCGGCAGCGTCGCCCAGCAGGCGGCGGTGACCAGGGCCAACAGCAGGCCGAGTTTCCAGCGGCCGGAGGCCTGGTGCATCGCCATCACCCATCCCCCACGTGAAGGTCGCGCACAGTAGCATGGGCCGCGGCGGCAGGATTAAGCACGGATTCACCGCATCGCGCCGAGACTGCCTTCGCTACCGGGGGAACTCCAATGACACGCCGCCTCGCCCGTTTCGCCCCGCTCCTGCTGCTCCTGCTCGCGGGCTGCGTCACCTATTCCGACAGTTATTACCGCGACGGCGGTTATTACTATCCGGCCGAAGACGGCTACGGCGACTACTACGCCGGCCCCGACTACGACTATTACGACGACTACAGCTATTCCAGCTACACGCCCTTCTGGGGCCTGGACCGCTACGGCTGCGGCGCCTGGTCGAACTGCTCGCCGTACTGGAACAGCTACTACCGCCGCCCCTACGGCGGCTGGAGCCTTTCCTTCGGCAGCCACTGGAACTGGGGCTACTGGGGCTGGTACGGCCACCACTGGTCGCCTTGGTACGACCACGGCTATTACCGCCCGCGTCCTCCGCACCACCACAACCCGGGTCGCCCGGGCGGCGGTTATTACCGCCCGCCCTACACCGAGCCGGTGGTGACCAATCCGCCGCGTTTCGATCCGGGCGAGAATCCGCGCCCTCCGTTTCGTCCGCGCCCGCGTCCGGTGGATGGGCCGGGTGGCGTCGACGGCCTTGCGCCGCAGCCGATGCCGCGCCCCGACTTCGGCAACCGCGGCGGCAAGCCGTACGACCCGGCCGATGGCCGCGTGTCGCCGCGGCCGCGTCCGGACCCGCAGGTGCGTCCGGGCCAGGGAACGCCCTACGAGCGGCCGGCGTCGCCGCGCAGCGACTTCCGCCGCCCGGACGGCAAGGCCTATGGCCCCGGCGATGGCCGCGTCGCGCCGCAGCCGAGGCTGGAAACGCAGCCGGGCACCCAGGCCCCGGAGATGCGCGAGCCGACGCCGGCGCCGCGCTACCGCCGTCCGGACATGCGCGAGGGACAGCGGCCCGCGCCGCCGCGCTACCAGCGCCCCGAGATGCGCGAAGCCGCACCGGCCCCGCGTTACGAGCGCCCGGCGATGCGCGAGGCTTCACCGGCGCCGCGCTACGAACGTCCCGCGATGCGCGAAGCCTCGCCGGCGCCCCGCTACGAGCGCCCGGCGATGCGCGAGTCCGCGCCGGCCCCGCGCTACGAGCGCCCCGCCATGCGCGAGGCTTCGCCGGCCCCGCGCTACGAGCGGCCGGCCGTGCGCGAGTCCGCCCCGGCGCGCCGCTACGAGCGCCCGTCGGCCCCGGTCCGCGAAACGAGACCTGCGTCACAGAATGAGACACGCGACGACGAACCCTGAGGGCCGAAGCCCGTGAGCCCGTTGCGCCGGCCTTCGGGCCGGCGCATCCTACGGCCCTGACTGACACAGCGCGTCGCTTTATGACGCGAGCGTTGCCCCCGCATCGCCTGTTCGGCGCCCGGCACCAGGTCCCCTGGATTCCCCCTGTTCCAAGACCCGCCGGGCGCCGACTTTCTTCCGATCCGCCGCGCAAGGCCGCGGATCCCTGATCCGAAGCAAAAAAAAGGGCTGGTAGCTCCCCCCCGGGAGCTACCAGCCCTGGCATCCCTGTCACGCGCCTGACCAGCCCCTGTTCAGTCTGGTCAACGCCCCCCGGCGTTTGGCCGTGGCAGGTGCCATTGAGGAAAAGCAGGATCCGTGCCAACCCCTGCGGGTGCGGCCGGGCCACGGGCGCGGGATAATCCGCGCCCGGCCGAAACCAGGAATCCGGTCACATGGTGAGCTACGACGTCATCGTCATCGGCGGCGGCCACGCGGGCACCGAGGCCGCGCTGGCGGCCGCGCGCGCGGGTGCGCGCACGCTGCTGCTCACCCACAGCATCGAGACGGTGGGGCAGATGAGCTGCAACCCGGCCATCGGCGGCATCGGCAAGGGCCACCTGGTGCGCGAGATCGACGCCCTGGGCGGCGCCATGGCCCGCGCTGCGGATGCGGCGGGCATCCAGTGGCGCACCCTCAACGCCAGCAAGGGCCCGGCCGTTCGCGCCACCCGCGCCCAGGCCGACCGCGTGCTCTACAAGCAGGCGATCCGGCGCATCGTCGAGAACCAGCACAACCTGGACCTGTTCCAGCAGGCCGTGGACGACCTGGTGATCGAAGGCGACACCGTCACCGGCGTCATCACCCAGAGCGGCCTGCGTTTCGGCGCGCGAGCCGTGGTGCTGACCGCCGGCACCTTCCTGGCCGGCCGCATCCACGTGGGCCTGGTGAACTATCCCGGCGGACGGGCCGGCGACCCGCCCGCGACCACGCTGGCGCAGCGCCTGCGCGAACGCCCGTTCGTCGTGGACCGGCTAAAGACCGGCACGCCGCCGCGCATCGACGGCCGCAGCATCAACTACGAAGGCCTGGCGGAGCAGCCGGGCGACACGCCGGTGCCGGTGTTCTCCTTCCTGGGCAGTGCCGCCGAGCATCCGCGCCAGGTCAGCTGCTGGATCACGCATACCAGTGAACGCACGCACGAGATCATCCGCGGCGGCCTGGACCGCTCGCCGATGTATTCGGGCGTGATCGAGGGCGTGGGCCCGCGTTATTGCCCGTCGATCGAAGACAAGGTGGTGCGCTTCGCCGACAAGGCCTCGCACCAGGTCTTCATCGAACCCGAGGGCCTGGACACGCACGAGATCTACCCCAATGGCATCTCCACCTCGCTGCCGTATGAGGTGCAGTTCGAGCTGGTGCGCTCGATCAGGGGTTTCGAGAATGCGCACATCACCCGGCCGGGTTATGCGATCGAATACGACTACTTCGACCCGCGCGGGCTGAAGGCCTCGCTGGAGACCAAGCTCGTGCACGGCCTGTTCTTCGCCGGCCAGATCAACGGCACCACCGGCTACGAAGAAGCCGCGGCCCAGGGCCTGCTGGCCGGCTTGAACGCCGCGCGCCACGTGATGCAGCGCGAGGCCTGGTCGCCGCGCCGCGACCAGGCCTACCTGGGCGTGCTGGTGGACGACCTGGTGACGCACGGCACCACCGAGCCCTACCGCATGTTCACCAGCCGCGCCGAATACCGGCTGCAGCTGCGCGAGGACAATGCCGACGCGCGCCTGACGCCGGTCGGCCGCGAGCTCGGCCTGGTCGACGACGCGCGCTGGACCGCGTTCTCGCGCAAGGCCGAGGCGGTGGAAACCGAACGCGCCCGCCTGCAGGCGATCTGGGCCGCGCCCGGCGGCGCCGTCGCGCGCGAGCTCGAGGCCGCGACCGGCATCGTGCTGGCGCGCGAGGCCACCGCGCTGGACCTGATCAAGCGCCCGGAGCTCGACTACGCCACGCTGACCGCGCTGCCCTCGCTGCAGCCCGCGGTCGACGACCCGGCGGTGGCCGAGCAGGTCGAGATCGGCGTGAAGTATTCCGGCTACCTCGAGCGCCAGAACGACGAGATCGCCCGCAGCCGCCGCAACGAGGACACCCGCATTCCGGAAGGCTTCGACTACGCCGGCATTCCCGGCCTGTCGGCCGAACTGCAGTCCAAGCTCGCGGCCGTGCGCCCGGAAACCATCGGCCAGGCCCAGCGCATCCCGGGCATGACGCCTGCGGCGATCTCGCTGCTGCTGGTGCGCCTGGCCAAACAGCGCGGCCGACGCGTCGCCTGAGCGGCGACCGCCGCGCCGTCCATGCCGGTCCGTTCGCATCCTCTGCACCGACGCTGGCTGGCGCGCCGCCGGCGCCTGCGCCGCTGGCTGCGGCCGCTGCCGCGGCGCGCGAACGTGGCGCGTTACCCGGTGATCAAGTGGTTCGCCGACGCCGCGCGCCGGCGACCCTACCTGTGGTCGTTCAAGCGCCCGCAGGTGCTGGCCTCGCTGTATGCCGGCTCGGTGCTGGCGCTGATGCCGGTGTACGGGCTGCAGCTGCTGATCGGCCTGCTGCTGGCGATCGGCGTGCGCGGCAACCTGACCGTGATGATCGCCCTGCAGATGATCACCAACCCGCTGACGCTGGCGCCGATCTATGTCGGCACCCATGCGCTCGGCAGCTGGCTGATCGGGCTCACCGGTTACGGCGAAGGGGCCTCGGCCGCAGCGTCGTACATCAACGCCCTCGTGGTGGGCGGGCTGGCGGGTGGCCTGGCGCTGGCCGGCCTGCTCGACCTGTCCTGGCGCGCCCTGGCCTGGGAGGCGCGGCGCTTCCGCGGCCAGCTGCAGGCCCTGCACGAGCGCTTCGGCTACCGGCACCACGCCCCGGAAGATGACGGCGCACCGCCCGACCGCTAGATTGCCGCGATGAAAACCGCGTTCGCCCTGCTGCTGTTCCCCGTCCTGGCCTCGGCCGCCAGCCCCACCGTCAGCGACTGGACCCTGCCGGCGCCAGTGGGCTCGGCGCAGCCCAACCTTTCGCTTGCGCCCGACGGCGACCTGCTGCTGAGCTGGATCGAACGGCGCAAGAACGGCGGGCACCGCCTGGCCTTTGCACGCCAGGATCCGGCCACCGGCTGGAGCGCCGCGCAGACCATCGCCCAGGGCAGCGACTGGTTCGTGAACTGGGCCGACGTGCCGGCCCTGCAGGCCCTGCCCGACGGCAGCCTGTGGGCGCACACCCTGGTGAAGAACGGCAGCGCCACCTATGCCTACGATCTGCGCCTGCTGCGTTCGACCGATGGCGGAAAAACCTGGGGCGGCGGCGCGCCGGTGCACGACGACGGCACGCCGACCGAGCACGGTTTCGCCAGCCTGTGGATGCAGGGCAAGGGCACGCTGGGCATCGCCTGGCTCGACGGCCGCCACACCGGCGGCGGCCACGACCACGGCGGCCACGGCGGCGGCGCCATGACCCTGCGCGCCGCGACCTTCGGCAGCGACGGCCGCAAGCGCGGCGAACACCAGATCGACGCCAGCACCTGCGACTGCTGCCAGACCGACGCCGCGGTCGGCAGTGAGGGCCTGCTGCTGGCCTACCGCGACCGCACCGAGGGCGAGATCCGCGACATCGCCGTCGCCCGCTTCGACGGCCGCGCCTGGTCGGCGCCGGTGACCGTGCACGCCGACCGCTGGACGATGCCGGCCTGCCCGGTGAACGGCCCGGCCATCGCCGCGCGCGGCCGCCAGGCCTGGGTGGCCTGGTACACCGCGGCCGGCGGCGAACCCAGCCTGCGCCTGGCCCGTTCGGACGACGCCGGCCGCCGCTTCGGTCCGATGCAGGTGGTCGCCAGGGGGCCGGCGCAGCACGGCCGCGTCGACCTGGCCGCGGACGTCGACGGCGTCTGGATGGCCTGGCTGGAAGAGGATCGCGGCCGCCAGTCCCTGTGGCTGGCGCGCTTCAGCCCCGACCTGGCCGCCGAACACTTCCGCCGCAAGGTCGCCGACGTCACCGGCCGCGGCCGCGCCACCGGCTTCCCCCGCCTGCAGCTGCAGGACGGCGCCGCCTGGCTGGCCTGGACCGACGTGGTCGGCGGACAGCCCCGGCTGCGGGGCGTCTCGGTGCGGCCCTGATTCCGGGTCTGTACCCGGTGGTATGGAACCGGCCTTTGCATTAAGGTGAAGCGGCCTCGCGGGGAGCGATCCCGGCGGGGGCAGGCAGCGGCTCAAGGGGAGGGAGCGGCACCGTCATCGCGCGGCGTCGCCTTAAGGAGACCCTGGGCTCGTGGTCGTGCACAACCCATAGCCCCGACAGGAGTTTTCCCATGCCCCGTTTCCATCGTTTGGCCGGCGCCGTTGCCTTGGCGCTCGGATGCGCCGGCGCCGCCCAGGCGCAAGAGTTCAGCAGCTTCGTCGTGTTCGGTGACAGCCTCAGCGACTCCGGCAACATCGCCGCCGCCACCCCGGGCCTGCCGCCGGGCAACAGCTTCACCACCAATCCCGATCCGGTCGCGGCGGAAATCATCGCGGCGGCCTTCGGCCTGCCGGGCACGAACTCGCTGGCCGGTGGCGCCAACTACGCCTGGGGCGGCGCCTGCGTGAACGCGGCCGGTGCCTGCCTCAACCCGGTGCCGAACATCCCGACCCAGGTGACCCAGTACCTGACCCCGCGCAGCGGCGCCGCCGATCCGAACGCGCTGTACAGCATCTGGGGCGGCGCCAACGACATCTTCGCCGCGCTCGGCACGCCGGCCACCGCGCAGGCGGCCACCGTCGCCGCGGCCACCGCCTACGTGCAGCAGATCGGCCGCCTGCAGGCCGCCGGCGCCAACTACATCATCGTCTACAACCTGCCCGACCTCGGCGTGACGCCGCAGTTCGCGACCAACCCGGCCTCGGGCACCATCAGCCAGATCACCGTGGTGTACAACACGGCGCTCAACACCGGCCTGGGCTCGCTGGGCGACGGCATCATCCCGATCAACACCTTCGGCCTGATCAACGAGATCCGCGCCAACCCGGGCCTGTACGGCTTCACCAACGTCACCGGCACCGCCTGCACGCCGGCCAACTCCGTGGCCTGCGGCCCGGCCGGCTCCGGCCTGCCGGCGACCTATGCGCCGGGCACCAACAACACCTTCCTGTTCGCCGACGGCGTGCACCCGACCGGCGCGGCCCACCGCATGCTGGCCAACGTGGTGCTGTCGACCCTGTCGGCGCCGGTGCAGGTGTCGTACGCGGGCGAAGGCGGCATCCAGGCGGCCGAGAACCACAGCCGTTCGGTCAACGACGAACTGATGTCCGACTTCCAGCTCGACCGCGAAGTGGGCAGCGTGCGCGGTTACGCCACGGTGCAGTACGGCGAGCAGGACTTCGACGGCAGCTCGGCTGTCACCGCCGGCAGTGCCGACGTGATGACCCTGACCCTGGGCGCCAACCACCGCGCCAGCGACAACGGCTACTGGGGCGTCGCGATCAGCCTGGGCAACCACGACAACGACGTCGCCGGCGCCAACCTCGACAGCCGTCCGGTGCTGGCCTCGCTGCACGGCGCCCTGCGCTTCGGCGGTGGCGGTTACCTGAGTGGCGCGATCAGCGGCGGCAGCACCAGCGTCGACATCGAGCGCTACATCGAACTGGGCCCGAGCGTGCGCACCGAAACCGGCTCCACCAGCGCCAGCCAGCTCGGCGCCGAAGTCGGCTTCGGCTGGCTGTTCGGCCAGGCCGGCGGCCTGCAGCACGGCCCCTTCCTGGGCGCGCAGTGGATCCAGCAGGAAATCGACGGCTATACCGAAGACAACGGCACCGCGACCTCGATGAACTTCAACGGCTTCGACCGCGATTCCCTGGTCAGCCGCGCCGGCTACCAGCTGATGGGCGGCAGCGCCGACGGCTTCCGCCCCTACGTGCGGGTGGCCTACAACGAGGAAAGCGAGGACGACCAGGTGGTGGTGAACGCCGGTTCGAACTCGATGCCGGGCCGCTTCACCCTCGGCGGCTACACCCCGTCGCAGGACTGGATCAGCGCCGACGTCGGCTTCAACTGGGCCTTCAGCGAGAACACCACCGCGTTCTTTGCCTACACCGGCCGCTTCAGCGACGACAGCCAAGAGCGCAACAGCGTCAGCCTGGGCCTGCGCACCACCTTCTGATCCATCGCGTCATCGTGTCGGGAAAGGCCGCCCTCCGGGGCGGCCTTTTTCTTGGCGCGCCCGCCGCACGAAACGCGACTTCCTGCCGGCATGACCTGGCACGTAATTGCGGCGCCACCGGCGCCTGACGATGATCTGGCTCCCCTTCGCACCGGACCCGACCATGCCCACGCACGCCGCCCACGCCGCCACCTTCCATCGCCTGCACGTGCCCGGCCGGCCGCTGGTGCTGTTCAACGCCTGGGACGCGGGCTCCGCGCGCGCCATCGCCGAAGCCGGCGCGCCGGCGATCGCCACCGGCAGCTGGTCGGTGGCCGCGGCCCATGGCCATCCCGACGGTGAACAGCTGCCGCTGGACCTGGTGATCGCCAACCTGGCCCGCATCGTCGCCTCGACCGGCCTGCCGGTCACCGTCGACCTGGAAAGCGGCTACGGCGCCGACGCCGAAGCCGTGGGCGGCACGATCGCGCGGGCCATCGCTGCCGGCGCGGTCGGCGCCAACCTCGAAGACAGCTTCCCGGCCGACGGCAAGCTGCGCCCGATCGACGAACAGGCCGCGCGCCTGGCCGGCGCGCGCCGCGGCGCCGAAGCCGGCGGCCACGACTTCTTCCTCAACGCCCGCACCGACGTCTTCTTCCAGAAACCCGCCGACGCCCACGACGAGGCGATGGTGGCGCAGGCCATCGAACGCGCGCAGGCCTATGCCGCCGCCGGCGCCGACGGCATCTTCGTGCCGGGCCTGGTCGACGAGGCGCTGATCGCCAGCCTGGTCCGCCAGAGCCCGCTGCCGGTGAACGTGATGGTCGGCGCCGGCTCACCCTCGAAGGAACGCCTCGCCGAACTCGGCGTCGCGCGCATCAGCCACGGGCCGGGGCCGTACCTGGCGATGATGAAGCAGCTGGAGGCGGCGGCGCGGGTGGCGATGGCCTACTGACCCGGGACGTTACTTCTCCCGCCGCCAGTTCAACGACGCCGCACTCTCGTTCCCCGACTCGATGCTGATGTCGAAGCCGCGTGTCAGCAGGTACTTCAGCGTCACCACCTGGCCGGTGCCGATCAGGGACACGCCGTAGCTCAGGAACAGGCGCGGCGACACGTACTTGCCGATGGTGAAGGTGGCGCCGCCGAGGTTGCGCGAGTCGGTGACGCCGGCTTCGTCCAGGCCCAGCTGGGCGCCGAGCTGCTGCGCCACCAGGTTGCCGCCGGCGCCCAGGGCCAGGGCGGTGGCGCTGAGCTGTTCGCTTTCGTTGCTGGTGGTGGTGCTGAGCGGGCGGCCGAACACCAGCCAGGACAGCGCCTCGCTGGTTTCCATCGCCGGTGACGACACCACGGTGGTCTCGGGACGGCGCGCGGTGCCGCGCACCTGCACGCCGACGGTGACCTGGTCGAAGTCGCGCTCGGCGCGGATGTCGAGCGTCGGGTTGTCGTAGGGCGAGTCCGCGAAGCCCAGGCGCGCGCGCTGGATGTCCAGGGCCTGGCCGTAGGCGCGGTACTTGCCGCTGACCTGCAGGGTGCCGCTGGCGGTGGCGCGGCGGCCGGGACGTTCGCGCAGGGCGATCTCGCCGGTCATCGCGCCGTCCAGGCCGAAGCCCTTCAGCTTCACGTCCTCGCCCAGGCGCACGCTGAAGTCGAGGTCCAGCGGCGTCGCGCGTTCGCGCGGGCCGTCCAGCGGGTCGACCACTACCACGTCGGGCGACACGGTGACGTCGGAATCCAGCGCCTCCAGGTCCACGCGCGCCTCGGGCACGTCCAGCCGGCCGCGCACTTCCAGCAGGCCGTCCAGCCAGCGCAGCGTCAGGTCGGGGTTGGCGATGACATAGAGTTCGGGCGTGCTGGCCAGGGTCACCTGTTCGCCCATCAGCACCAGCTGCAGCGGCGCCGTGTCGTCGCGGAAGTTCAGGCTGCCGTCCAGGCGCAGCACGCCTTCGCCCGAGGCGACGCGGCCGTCCACGCGCACGGCGCCGTCGGCGGTGCCGACCAGTTCGGCCTCGCCCTCGCGCAGCTTCAGGCCCAGCGCGGGCAGTTCGGCCGCGAA
Source organism: uncultured Arenimonas sp. (assembly GCA_946480565.1). The sequence continues at coordinate 10,688 of CAMLKR010000010.1, forward strand.
CTGCTGCAGCCGCGCCTGGCCAGAAAACGCCGGTTCGGCGCGCGTGCCGGCGATCTGCATCCGGCCCTGCAGGCGGCCGGTGGGGCCGGCCAGGTCTTCGGAATACAGCTCCAGCCAGGTGAGGTCGCGCACGTCGAGTTGGAGTTCGCCGTCCATGGCCGCGGTATCCGCCAAGCCGGTGCGCAGCCGGGCGCGGACCTGGCCCTCGTCGGCCAGCGCGGCCGCCAGTTCGCCCTCGACGGTGTCGCCGGTGAGGCGCAGCTGTACGTCCAGGCCGGTGTAGCTGAAGACTTCGCGCTCCAGGTCCTCGTCCAGGCGCAGGGCGCCACGGTCCGATGTCAGCCGGCCCTCGCCGCGCCAGGTGCCGTCGCGCCCGCGCTGCAGGTCGGCGCGCAGGTCCAGGCGGCCGTCGATCTGCAGCACCAGCGATTCGTCGGGCGTGAGCCAGGGCTGCGCCAGCGCGAGCGGCAGGGCCTCGCCTTCGATGGTCGCGGAATTGCCGTCGGCGGCCAGGCAGAGCCGGCCGTCCATGGCTTCGGCGACGAAGCAGCTGCGATCGAGCTGCAGCACCCTCGGGCCGTACCGGAAGCCGGCGCCGTCCTGCAGCGTCAGCACCGGCGCCTGTTTTGCGGCCAGGCGCAGCTGCTCGACGCGGCCGCGCCACTCGGCGCCGCTGCGCGCCACATTACCGGCCAGCGACAGCTCGCCGAGATCGCCGGCCGCCGCGCCCTGCAGCTGCATCGCCGCCAGGCTGCCGGTGCCGCGCACATCCGCACGGTCGAGCGCGAGGCCGCCCAGCCGCAGGCCTACGCCCGACACTTCGAACGCGCCTGCGTCGCCGCGCGCGGGCAGGCGGCCTGAAAGACGCAATCGCTCGGCGCGCTGTTCGTTCCAGGCCAGGTCGGCGCCCTGCAGTTCGGCGGCGTAGTCGAGCGCGTTCGCCGGGCCGCGCAGCTGCACGCGGCCGTCGAGCAGGCCGCTGGCGCCGGCGACCAGGTCGGAAACATCCAGCGGCGCGAACTCCGCGTCCAGGTCGTAGACCGCGCCGAACCCGCCGCGCACGCCGACCACGCTGCGGCCGATGCGCAGGGCGGCGTCGCCGCGGCCGCGGTCGCCGTTCCATTCGGCCGAAAGGCGGCCGGACACCGGGCGCTCGCGCAGTTGGCCGGACAGGCTTTCCAGCTGGGCCCGGCCGGCCCACTGGCCGTCCTCGCGCTGGCGGGCGTCGGCGACCAGGGCGCCGCTGATCGCTCCCGGATAGTCGGGCAGGAAATAGCCGGGGTCGAAGCCCGACAGGGCCGCGTCGACGTCGAAGGCCAGGGCTGGCGCCCAGCGCACACTGCCGCGGCCGTCGAGCGCGCCGGTGGGCGTGTCGGCGCGCAGGGTGCGCAGCGTCAGCTGTTCGCTGTCGCCGATGCCTTCGACCTGCACCTGCGCCTGTTCGCCGGCGCGCGCCAGCGTGGCCTCGCCGGCCAGCGACCAGTGTTCGAAGGTGCCGGCGGCGTGCAGTTCGCCGCTGGCGGTCACGGTCGAGGCGCCCGGTTCGGAGGTGGCGGGCTCCAGGCGCAGGCCCGGGCTGCGCAGCACGGTGTCGAAGGCGGCGCGCTCGCCGTCCAGCAGCAGTTTGCCGCTCAGTTGCAGCGGGCCCTGGGGCAGCACCAGGTTCAGCGAATCGGCCTGCAGCATCTGGCGCGCCAGCACCAGCTGCGAGGGCTCAATGCCGACGCGCCAGTCGCCCTGGCTCAGTTCGCCCTGCAGTCGCGCGTCGCCGCCGCGGCCGCTGGCGTCGAGCTGCCAGGCCCAGGGCGCGCCGGGCGCGGCGCCGAACAGCGCGGCGTCGAAACCTTCAGCCTGCGAACTGAAGGTCCACACCGGCACCGCGGCCGATTCGCGCAGGTCGAGGCTGAGCGACAGCGGTTCGGGCGCGCGGCCGGCGAGGTCGAGCTGCATCTGTTCCAGGTCGCCCTTCGCGCTCAGCTGCAGGTTCGCGGCCGGCGTGGTGCCGGTGGCGGCGACCGACCAGGTGGCGGCGAGGTCGGTGCGGTAGCCGCGGTCGGGCCGGTATGCCCCCTTCAGCGTGAGCCGGCCGCGGTTGCTGTCCAGCGCCAGCGATTCGGTTTCGAAGCCGTCGCCGACCAGGCGCAGGCCGGTGGCGTCGAGCGTGGTGATGTCCACCAGTGCTTCGCCGTCGCGTTCGATGCGCAGGCCGTCCACGTCCACGCGCTCGCTGCGGATGCGCAGCGGCATCGGCAGGCGCGGCAGCACCTCGGGCCAGGTGGGCAGGGCGAAGGCTTCGTCGGCGCCGGGCGGTAGCACCAGCACGGCGCCGTCCACTTCCAGGCGGTCCAGCTGCAGGCGGCGGCCCAGCACCGGCAGCACGTCGGGGTCCAGCAGCACGCGCTCGGCGGTGAAGGTGACGCCGCCGTGCGAATAGCGCAGGCCGAAAAGCTCCATCGGCCCGCTGACCGTGCCTTCGGCGCGCTGCCAGCTCAGCGAATCCGGCGGCAGCAGGCCGAGCACGCGGCCGAACAGGGTGTCGCGGCCGGCGGTGGTCTGCAGTAGCCAGAGCAGCAGCACGATCGCCGCCACGCCCAGCAGGATCGAACCCAGCCCGATGCGCCGCGACCAGCGGCGGGCGAAGGAACGCTGCGGTTTCGGGGCCGGCGCGCTCACAGATCCGGCCCGATGTTCAGGTGCAGGCGCACGCTCTGCTGGGCGGCGTCGCCGAAGCCGTGCGCCACGTCCAGCCGTACCGGCCCCACCGGCGAACGCCAGCGCAGGCCGACGCCGACGCCCACTTCGGCCTCGAAGGTCTCGTCGAAGGCATCGCCGGCGTCCACGAACACCGCGCCGCCCCATTCGCGGCTGAACATGCGCTCGAACTCGGCGCTGACCACCGCCAGGTGTTTGCCGCCGAACACGTAGCGGCGGCCGTCGGCGGTTTCGATGAACTGGCCGATCTCCTTGTAGCCGTAGCCGCGCACGCTGCGGTCGCCGCCGGCGTAGAAGCGCAGCGAAGGCGGGAAGTCCGGGAACTGGCCGCTCACCGTGGTGCCGGCCTCGGCGCGCAGCAGCAGCCGGTTGCGGCGGCCGAAGCCGCGGATCCAGCGGCCCTCGGCGCGCATCTGCAGGAAGTCGATGTCCGAGCCCAGCGCGGTGTTGCCGCCGCGCACTTCCACTGTCAGGCCCAGGGCGCGGCGCGGGTAGAGCAGGTCGTCGGCCTGCGACCACTGCGCCAGCAGCGAGGGATACACCAGGGTGCTGTAGGCGTAGTCGAAGCCGGTTTCGGCGTCCTCGAAACGTTCGCGGCGGTAGTTCAGGGCCGCGGTCAGGTTCCAGTCGCCCAGCCGGCCGCTGCGGCTGCCGACCAGTTCGAACAGCTGGCTGCTGATGCCGTCGATCTCTTCCTCGCGCGCGCTGGCCGAGGCCGTGTACCAGCCGTCTAGCCAGGCGAAGGCGGGGATGCGGTACTGCACGGTGACGTCGCTGCGCCGCTGCGCCAGGCTGGCCAGGCTGCGCAGCTTGTGGCCGCGGTTGTTCACCCAGCGCCGCTCCAGGCCGAAGGTCAGGCCCAGGCCGGTGTCGGTGCCGTAGCGCACGCCGGCGGAGTAGATGTTGCGCTTGCCCGGCGCCAGCGCCACCTTCACCGGCACGCGGCGCTCGCCGTCGGCGGCCTTGGGCTCGGCGGTGATGTCGATGGCGCTGAAGTAGTCGAGCTCGGACAGCGACTTCTGCAGGGCCAGCAGTTCCTTCTGGTCATAGGCCTCGCCGGGCGTCCAGGGGACCAGCTTTTCCAGCAGGCCGGGGCGGAACTGATGGCCCTCGAAGCGCGCCTCGCCCAGCCGGTAGCGTTCGCCGCTGCTCCAGGCCAGGTCGATGTCGGCGGCGCGTTCGGCGCGATGCACTTCCACCCGGTGCACGGTCTGCTCGGCGTCGAAATAGCCGCGTTCGGCCAGGGCGCGGTCCATCGCGGCCTTGCTGTCTTCGTAGGTGCCGTGGTGGAAGGGCTGGTCCTGGCGCGGGCGGAAGCGCTGCAGGCGACGCATCAGGGCGCTGTCGGCCCCGGCCGGGCCGGTCAGCGCGATCGAGCGTTCGCGCACGCGCACCGGTTCGCCGGGAGCGATGGTGATGCGCACGGTCACCCGTTCGCCGTCGCGCTGCACCTCGGTGCGGATGTCCGGCTCGTAATGGCCGAAAGGTTCGAGCGCGGCGCGGACCTCGCGCGGCGTGCGCCGCAGCAGGTAGGACAGGCGGCTTTCGCTCAGGGACTTGCGGCGGTTGGGGTTGAGCCGCTCCAGCGCCAGCCCGTCGGCGACGTTGTCGCGCATCTCCTCGTCCTCGAGGCCGACGATCTCCACCGCTTCCAGCTCCAGCGCGGTGGCCGCGGGCGCGGACAGCAGCAGGGCGGCGAGCAGCAGCAGGCGGGCGGGGGGCGTTGTCGGCATGCGCGGCAAGGATAACCGCTGGGGATGTTCGGACTTCGCGACGGCGGCGACGTCCCCGACCTCTCGTTCCGGTGCCGGTCGGCCGGCAGGAAAGAATTTCCCTCTTGCGTCCGCCGTCCCGCGCAAATAAGATTGATTCGCATTAGCTAGCCGCAACGGCCAAGCCAGCCCCTTTCCACGGAAGTCCCGAATGTCCACCCCGACCCCGACGGCCCGCCGCCTGCCGGCGCCCCGCCTCGTTTCGCTCGCCATCGCCTCGGCCCTCGCGGCCGCCGTCCTGCCCGCCGCCGCCGCCCCGGCGCCCGACTTTTATGCCGACGCCGGCATGGGCCCGGAAGGCGCAGGCGACGCCACCCGCCTGGACGGCATCGAAGTCACCGGCGAGCGCGTGGACAAGCCGTCCTCGCCCAAGTACACCGAGGCCCTGGTCGACACGCCGCAGACCATCACCGTGGTCGACAAGGCCACGATGGACCAGCAGGGCCTGCTGAGCCTGCGCGACGTGCTGACCACCCTGCCGGGCATCACCTTCGGCGCCGGCGAGGGCGGCGGCGGTTACGGCGACAGCATCAACCTGCGCGGCTTCAGCGCCACCTCGGACATCACGGTCGACGGCGTGCGCGACAGCGCCCAGTACAGCCGCACCGACAACTTCAACCTCGAGGCGCTGGAGCTGGTGAACGGCGCCAACTCGGTGTATTCCGGCGCCGGCTCGGTCGGCGGCAACATCAACCTGGTCAGCAAGGCGGCGTCGCTGGAAGAGTTCAGCGTGCTGACGGTCGGTGCCGGCACCGATGGTTACGGCCGGGTGACCGCCGACAGCAGCCACGTCATCGGCGACCAGACCGCCTTGCGCCTGAACGCGATGGTGCACCAGAACGACGTGCCCGGCCGCGACCACGAGGCCTTCGAGCGCTGGGGCTTCGCGCCCTCGCTGGGCCTGGCCCTGGATTCGGACACGCGGCTGACGCTCAGCGCCTTCATCCAGCGCGACGACAACGTCCCGCAGTACGGCGTGCCCTATTTCCCGGCTTATGGCGGCCTGCTGCCCGGCGCCGACGTCGAGGGCTATTACGGCTACCGCAACCTCGACCGCCAGGAGATCGGCAACGACACCGTCACCGCGGTGTTCGAACACGATTTCAGCGAAAACGTGAGCCTGCGCAGCCTGGCCCGCTACCAGCGCGTCGAACAGACCACGGTGGTGGATGCGGTGCAGGGCAGCTGGTGCCTGGACAGCGGCATCAACCCCGCGAACGGCGCCGCCTGCGCCGCGCCCGCGACTTACCAGCCCAGCGGTCCGCGCGGCCTGCAGCGCGACACCGAAAACGGCTATGCCGTCAGCCAGACCGACCTGACGGCGCGCTTCGGCACCGGCGGCATCGAACACGCCCTGGTGGTCGGCGCCTCGTTCTCGCACGAAACCTTCGACCTCGACAGCGGCAGCCTGCTGCGCAATCCCGACGGCACCCTGGTGCCGCTGCCGGTGATGGACCTGTCCGACCCGGATTCGCTGTGGACCGGCCCGGTCAACTACACGCTCACCGGCCGCAGCGAGGGCGAGCTGAGCAATGCCGCGGTCTACGTCTTCGACACCCTGAAGTTCAGCGAGCGCTGGATGCTGAACCTGGGCGCGCGCTACGAGCGTTACGAGGGCAGCAACGCCAGCTGGACCGTGGTGGCGGCGCCGGCACTGGGCCAGCCGGCGATCCCAGGCATCGGCACGATCACCGGCAAAGGCCCGACCTTCACGAACGAAGAGAACCTGTTCTCGTACCGCGCCGGCCTGGTGTTCAAGCCGGCCGACAACGGCAGCGTCTACCTGAGTTATGCCAACAGCAAGACGCCGTCCAAGGCATCGGTCAACGGCAGCTGCACGGCGCTCACCTGCAACGTCGAGCCGGAGTCGGCGGTCAACATCGAGCTGGGCACCAAGTGGGACCTGGTGGACCAGCGCCTGGCGCTGACCGCGGCGGTGTTCCGGAATGACCGCGAGAACTACCGGGTCGCCGATTTCGACCCGGCGACCGGCCTGCCGATCGAGCAGTCGCTGGACGGCCGGGCGCGGGTGGATGGCATTTCGCTGGGCATCGCCGGCCACGTCACGGACGCCTGGTCGGTATTCGCCAACGCGACCTACCTCGACAGCGAGGTGCTGCAGTCGGTGTCGGACTACTGCCTGAACAATCCCGGCGCCACCGGCTGCACCAACACACCCTCCAATCCGGATCCGGACGCGGGGCGGCGCATCATCAACACGCCGGAGAAGTCGGCCAACCTGTGGACCACCTACGCCTTCGCGCCGGCGTGGACCGCGGGTTACGGCATCACCTACCAGGGCAGTTACGACGGCGGCCGCGTCCGCAACGTCCCCGACGTGAAGGGCTACACCACCCACCGCGCGATGCTCGCCTGGCAGGTCAGCGAACAGCTGGCGCTGCAGCTCAACGCCAACAACCTGTTCGACAAGCAGTACTTCATCCGCGTGCGCAACAACGGCTGGGCCACGCCCGGCGAGGCGCGTTCGCTGGTGCTCAGCGCCACCTACCAGTTCTGATCCCCCCAAGGCACGCCCGCGGCGACGCGGGCCCACCCGGAGCCACGCCATGCTGCTGCACGTCCCGAAGGTCCTGAATGCAGAACAGGTGGCGGACTTCCGCCAGCGGCTGGCCGGCGCCGGCTGGGCCGACGGCAAGCTGACCGCGGGCTACCAGTCGGCCCAGGCCAAGGACAACGCGCAGCTGCCGGATACCGATCCGGTTGCGCGCGAACTCGGCGGCCGCGTGCTGGATGCGCTGGGCCGCAGCCCGCTGTTCTTCAGCGCGGCGCTGCCGCGGCGGATCTATCCGCCGCTGTTCAACCGCTATGCCGGCGGCCAGTCCTTCGGCTTCCACGTCGACAACGCGATCCGCTACGAGCGCGGCGCGAACGGCGTGCAGGTGCCGGTGCGCACCGACGTCTCATCCACGCTCTTCCTCAGCGCGCCCGAAGAGTACGAGGGCGGGGAGCTCGTCATCCAGGACACCTACGGCACCCAGCGCGTGAAGCTGGCGGCCGGCGACCTGGTGCTGTACCCGGGCACCAGCCTGCACCAGGTGACGCCGGTGACCCGCGGCGAACGCATCGCCTGCTTCTTCTGGACCCAGAGCCTGGTGCGCGACGCCGGCCAGCGCCGCGAACTATTCGAACTCGACCTCGCCATCCAGCGCCTCACCGTCGCCGCGCCCGGCAATCCGGCCCTGGTGCAGCTGACCGGCGTCTACCACAACCTGCTGCGTCGCTGGTCCGACGCCTGAGGCCACCATGCTGCGCAAGATCCTGTTCCAGACCCATTGGTTCCTGGGCATCACCGCCGGCCTCGTGCTCGCCCTGGTGGGCGTGACCGGCGCGATGCTGTCCTTCGAGGACCCGCTGCTGAAGGCCATGAACCCCGGCGTGATGACGGTCGACGCCGCGGGTCGCCGTCCATTGCCGCCGGCCGCGCTGCTGGCCCGCGTGGCGCAGGCCGAGCCCGGCAAGGACGTGCAGGCCCTGCAGCTTTCCGCCGACCCGGAAGACGCCGCGCGCATCACCTTCGCGCCGGCGCCGGGTGCGGCCCCGGGCCCCGGCGGCCGCGCGCGCGGCGAGTCGCGTTACCTCGATCCCTACAGCGGAAACCTGCTGGGCACGCCGCGCGGCGAAGGCTTCTTCCGCACCACCATGCAACTGCACCGCTGGCTGGCCGCGGGCGAGGTCGGCAAGCAGATCGTCGGTGCGTCCACGGTGGCGATGGTGTTCTTCTGCCTGTCCGGACTCTACCTGCGCTGGCCGCGGCGCTGGCGCAGCCCGCGCGCCTGGCTGCACCTGGACACTTCGCTGACCGGCCGTCGCTTCCTGTGGCACCTGCATTCGGTGGTCGCGACCTGGCTGCTGCTGCCCTACCTGGTGATGGCGCTGACCGGCCTGTGGTGGAGCTACGGCTGGTACCGCGAAGGCGTGAACGCACTGGCGGGCGTGCCGATGCAGGCGCCGCGCGGTGCGGGGGCGCCCGGCGCACGCGGCGCCGGACCGACGGCGCCGGAGCGTGCGCCCGATGTCGATGTCGATGTCGATGTCGATGTCGATGTCGCCGCCGCCTTCGCCGTTTTCGATCGCGAGGTGCCGGCCTGGTCGACGCGCACGCTGCGGCTGCCGGCGCAGTCCGGCGCGCCGGTCGAGTTCAGCTACCAGGACCCGGACCCCGCGCACGAACGCGCCAACCACCGCCTGGCGCTGGACGCCGGCTCGCTGGCGGTCAGCGCGCACGAACGGTTCGAGGACAAGCCGGCCGGGCAGCGTTTGATCGCGGCGATGTTCCCGCTGCACAGCGGCAGCTGGTTCGGCGTCGCCGGCCTGCTGGTGTTCTGCCTGGCCAGCCTGGCGATGCCGCTGTTCGCGGTCACCGGCCTGCAGCTCTACCTGGACCGGCGCAAAAAGAAACGCGCCGGCGAAGACCGCCGGCGCGCCCGTGAACTCGCGCTGTCGGCGCGCTCAGCCGGCCGATAGCTGCTCGACCGCCGCCACCGCGGCGAAGCGGTCGGCCACCTGCTTGAGCAGGGCCAGGCGGTTGTCGCGCAGGCCGGCGTCGTCGGCCATCACCATCGTGCGCTCGAAGAAGTTGTCCACCGGGCCCTGCAGCTGGGCCAGGCGCTTGAGCGTGCCGACGTAATCGCGTTTGGCCAGCAGCGGGTCGGTGTCGACCAGGGCGGTGGCCAGCGCCGCATGCAGCGACTGCTCGGCCGGTTCGGCCAGCCTGGCGGCATCCACCGCCGCCGGGATCGGCGTCTCGACCTTCTTCAGGATGTTGCGGATGCGCTTGTTGGCCGCGGCCAGCGAGCTGGCCTCGCGCATCTTCGCGAACTCGGCGATCGCCTTCAGGCGGCGGTCGAAGTCCAGCAGCGAGGCGGGGCGCACGTCGGCCACGGCGTCGAACTGCAGGCCCGGCACGTTCTGGTCGGCGTAATAGCCGCGCAGGCGGTCGAGGATGAAGTCGTAGAGCTCGCCGACATCGACGTCCACGTGTTTGCCGTCGGACGACGGTGCGGAGACCACGACGATCTCGCCGGCCGCGCGCTTGGCTGCATCAACGGCCTGCTGCAGCAGCACCGGGAGGTCCAGGTCCAGCCCCGCCTCGATGATAGTGCGCGCCAGGCCCAGCGCATTGCGCCGCAGCGCGAACGGGTCCTTGTTGCCGGTGGGCTTCAGGCCCGCGGCGAAACCGCCGGCCAGCGTGTCCAGGCGCTCGGCGATGGCCAGCACCTGGCCGAGCTTCGAGGGCGCGATCGCATCGCCGGCGAAACGCGGCTGGTAGGCCTCGTCGATCGCGGCGGCGACCTCGGCCGGCTGCTTCGCGGCGGCGGCGTAATAACGGCCGGCGATGCCCTGCAGCTCCGGGAATTCGTTGACCATGCGGCTCTGCAGGTCGGCCTTGCCCAGCAGGGCGGCGGTGCGCGCCTGGTCGGCATCGGCGCCGGCCTTCAGCGCGACGATCTCGGCCAGGTGCGCCACGCGTGCGGCCTTGTCGGCGATGCTGCCCAGCCTGGCCTGGTAGGTCACCGTCTTCAGTCCTTCGGCCATCGAGGCCAGGCCCTGCTTGAGGTCCTCGTCGAAGAAGAACTGCGCGTCGGCGAAACGCGGGCGGATCACCCGCTCGTAACCCATGCGGATCTGCGCCGGGTCCTTGCTTTCGAGGTTGGCGATGCCGATGAACTTCTCGCTGAGCTTGCCGTCCTTGTCGAGCACCGGGAAGAACTTCTGGTTGCTCTCCATGGTCGAGATCAGCGCTTCCTGCGGCACGCGCAGGAAACCCGGCTCGAAGCTGCACAGGATGGCCTTGGGCCATTCGACCAGGCAGTTCACTTCCTCCAAAAGCTCGGGAAGCACCCGTGCCGTGCCACCGGCCTCGCGCGCGGCGGCGGCGATCTCGGCGCGCACGCGCTCGCGGCGTTCACGCGGGTCGGCCAGCACCTTGGCCTCGCGCAGCGCCTGCAGGTATTCGCCGGCCTCGTTCAGCCACACGCCCTTGTCGTGGTGGAAGCGGTGGCCGCGGCTCATGCGGTCGGACTTCAGGCCCAGCACCTCGGCCTTGGCGGCCTCGCGGCCGAACAGGATCACCAGCCAGTGCGCCGGGCGGACGAAGGCGATGTCGCGGCTGCCCCAGCGCATCGGCTTGGGAATCGGCAGGCCCTTCACCGCCTCGTTGACGATGTCGCCCAGCAGGTCGATGGTCGCCGCGCCCGGGCGCGAGCTGCGGGCGACGAAACGCATGCCCTTGGCGTCGGTGACGCGCTCGAGCTTCTGCCAGTCCAGGCCGTTCTTCTGGGCGAAACCCAGCAGGGCCGGCGTCGGGTTGCCGGCTTCGTCAAGGCCGATGTTGAGGTAGGGACCCAGCACCTCGCTGTGCTGCACCGGCTGCTGCACGGCCACCGCCGGCAGGAAGCTGGCCAGGCGGCGCGGCGTGTACAGGGCGCGCGCGGGCTGGTCGCCGGCGTCGGGGCGGACCTCGATGCGGCGCGCGGCCAGGGCCTTCAGCACGCCGTCGTGGAAGGCCTGGGCCAGTTCGGGCAGGGCCTTGGGCGGCAGCTCCTCGGTGCCGAGCTCGATCAGCAGGGGCAGGAAATCAGCCATGCGCGGCCTCCGTGTCCGTTGGGGTCTTCAGGCCCGGGAAACCGAGCTTCTCGCGCTGGGCGTAATAGGCCTCGGCGCAGGCGCGCGACAGCGTGCGCACGCGCAGGATGTAACGCTGGCGTTCGGTCACCGAGATCGCGCGGCGGGCGTCGAGCAGGTTGAAGCTGTGGCTGGCCTTGCAGACCTGCTCGTACGCGGGCAGCGGCAGGCCCAGTTCGACCAGCTTCAGCGCCTCCTTCTCGCAGGCGTCGAAGCGATGGAAGAGCTCGGCCACGTCGGCGTGCTCGAAGTTGTAGGTGCTCTGCTCGACCTCGTTCTGGTGGTAGACGTCGCGGTAGGTGACGTCGCCCTGCGGGCCGCGGGTCCAGACCAGGTCGAACACGTTGTCGACGTTCTGCAGGTACATGCACAGGCGCTCGAGACCATAGGTGATCTCGCCGGTCACCGGCCTGCACTCCAGGCCGCCGGCCTGCTGGAAGTAGGTGAACTGGGTCACCTCCATGCCGTTGAGCCAGACTTCCCAGCCCAGGCCCCAGGCGCCGAGCGTCGGCGATTCCCAGTTGTCCTCGACGAAGCGCAGGTCGTGCACCAGCGGGTCGATGCCCAGCGCCTTCAGCGAGCCGATGTAGAGCTCGAGGATGTTGTCCGGATTGGGCTTTAGCACCACCTGGTACTGGTAATAACGCTGCAGGCGGTTCGGGTTCTCGCCGTAGCGGCCGTCGGTGGGGCGGCGGCAGGGCTGCACGTAGGCGGCGTTCCAGGGCTCGGGACCGAGCGCGCGCAGGAAGGTGGCGGGGTGGAAGGTGCCGGCGCCGACCTCGAGGTCGAGCGGCTGGATCAGGACGCAGCCCTGTCCGGCCCAGTACTGGTTGAGCCTCAGGATCAGGTCCTGGAAGGTCGGTGCGGTCATCGCCGTTTCGCCGTGTCCAAAGCGGGCTAGTATAGCCGCGGCCCGCGATACCGCTGCTTCTGAGCCCGATGAAACCCTTCCTGATCCTCGAGACCGGCAAACCCATCCCCAGCCTGCGCCGCCACGGCAGTTTCGGGCACTGGATCCGGGTCGCCGCCGGCCTGCACGGGCGCCAGGTGCGCCAGGTCTGGGTCGCCGACGGCGAGCCGCTGCCGGACGCGGGCGACTACGCCGGCGTGCTGGTCACCGGCTCGGGCGCGATGGTCACCGAGCGCGCCGACTGGAGCGAACGTTCGGCCGAGTGGCTGCGCCGCGCCGCCGAAGCGGGCCGCCCGCTGTTCGGCATCTGCTACGGCCACCAGCTGATCGCACACGCGCTCGGCGGCACCGTCGACTACAACCCGCGCGGGCGCGAGATGGGCACGGTGCCGGTGAAGCTGCGCGAACCCGCCGCCGCCGACCCGCTGTTCGCCGGCCTGCCGGCGCAGATCGACGCCCAGACCACCCACCTGCAGACCGTGCTGGCGCCGCCGCCCAAGGCCCAGGTGCTGGCCCATTCCGAACGCGACGACTGCCAGGCCTTCCGCTGGGGCGAGTCGGTCTGGGGCGTGCAGTTCCACCCCGAATTCAGCACCGGCATGATGCGCGGCTACATCCGGGCGCGTTCCGACGCACTGAAGAACGAAGGCACCTGCCACCGCGGCCTGCTGGGCGCGGTGAAGCCGGCGCCCCAGGCGCGGCGGGTGCTGCGCCGTTTCATCCATCTGGCGCATCGACGCGCCTGACGAAGGAGCATTACCGAATGGTCGACAAGATCGGCGTGGACGACGTGCTGGGCTGGTTCAAGGCGGCGCTGGACGTGGGCGGCAAGCGGCCCGGGGCGGTGTTCGGCGCGGCCTTGCTGCAGCTCGGCGTCTGGCTGCTGCTGGCCGGCGTGCTGTTCGGCGTGCTGGCGGCGGCGGGCCTGTCCCACGCCGGCGGCAATCCCGACGAGGCGGCCATCCGCGAAGGCATGGCGGGCGTGATCCTGCCGGTGATGGCCTGCTTCATCCTGGTGTCCATGGTCCTGTCCCCGATCTTCGGCGGCGGACTGGTGCAGGCGGTGCACAACGCCGACCTGGGTCTGCCGTCGTCGGCCTGGGACGCCTTCGCCGGTTTCCGTCGCCCGATGATGCCGTCGCTGGCGGGCCTGGCCGTGCTGGCCGCCGCCGGTTTCGCGCTGAACCTGATGGGCCAGGCGGTGTTCGGCGGCAGCGAGTTCCTCGCCGGCCAGTGGGCGGTGTGGGACCAGCTGGCCCGCGGCGACGTCACGCCGCCGCCGCCGCCGCGCATGCCGGTGGCCAACTTCCTCTGGGGGATGGGCATCGGCACGGTGAACGCCATCCTGGGCGTGCTGGTGGTGCCGGCGGTGCAGCTCGGCGGCCGCAGCACCTGGGGCGCGATCTCCGAGGCGCTGCGGGCGCTGGTGCGCCACCCGGGACCGCTGGTGCTGGCGGCGCTGCTGGGTCTGGTCGCGATCATCGCCGCGTCGATCGTGCTGGGCGTGGTGATGCTGCTGGTGATCCTGGTCGCGATGGTGCTGCCCTGGCTGGCGGTGCCGCTGGGCATCCTGCTGATGCTGGCCTGGGCCGTGACCTTCGTCGTCATGTACTACGCCTTCGCGCGTGCCGCCTGGCGCGGCATCCACGGCATCAGCGGCGGCGGCCCCGCCGCGCCGGCGCCGGTGGACGTGGTCGCGGCCTGAGGCCGCGGACTCAGGGCAGTCCGCCGGCGGCGACTTCCCAGAGCAGCTGCACGTAACGCAGCACGATCAATCCCACCGTGGCCAGGAAGGCCACGGCCTGGGCGACCAGCCACGCGCGCGCGCCGCGCGGCATCGCCGGCGTCGCGCCCGGCGCCAGTTCCACCCGGGTGCCGGCCAGGTAGTCGTGCAGGGCACGTTTGCCCGGCGTCCAGGCCGCCATCGCGTGGCCGAGGTTGAGCAGCAGCCAGGACGGAACGCCGGCGACGAAACGCAGCACGATCCGCCACGGGCCCGGGCGCGCGCCGGCGAGGTCGGTCACCCGCAGTCCGAACAGGCGCTTGCCGGGACTGGCCTGCCAGGCCGAGGCCTCGCCCGCGATGAACCAGACCGCCGCCAGCGCGCAGCACAGGCCCGCGGCCTGCAGCAGAAGAGTCGTGGCGGCGAGCGCCATCGATTCGATGCCGGTGCGCAGCACCGGGTCCACGGCCCATTCCCGGGCCAGCGCGAGCGGGCTGGCCTCGGGCCGCGCCAGAGCGGCGTCGAACAGCTCCCACAGCCGCCACTGCACCGGTTCCAACCCGGCCGCGAGTTCCCGTGCGCCGGCCTGCAGCCGCGTCCACAGCAGGGGCAGGGCCAGCAGACCCAGCAGGGTGGCGTCCAGACTGTAGGCCGCGTAGCGGCGCCAGAACCCGGCCGGCGGATTCATGCGCTCAGTCGGTGGCGGGCTTGGGCCGCAGCAGCGCGCCGGCGATGATGCCCAGCTCGTACAGCAGGCACATCGGGATCGCCAGCAGCAGCTGCGACACCACGTCGGGCGGGGTGATGATGGCCGCCAGGATGAACACGCCGACGATCACGTAGCCGCGCGCCTCGCGCAGCTGGGCCGGCGTCACCACGCCCAGCAGGACCAGCACCACCACGGCCACCGGCAGCTCGAAGCTCAGGCCGAAGGCCAGGAAGATCACCAGCACGAAATCCAGGTACTTGGTGATGTCGGTCATCATCGCCACGCCCTCGGGCGTGACCGCGGCGAGGAAACCGAACACCGTCGGCAGCACCAGGAACCAGGCGAAGGCGCAGCCGGTGTAGAACAGCACCACCGCCGCCACCAGCAGCGGCTTGGCCAGGCGTTTTTCGTGCTGGTACAGGCCCGGCGCGACGAAGGCCCAGGCTTGGTAGAGCAGCACCGGCATCGCCAGCATCAGCGCGGCGAAGAAGGCCAGCTTGACCGGGGTGAAGAAGGGCGAGGCGACGTCGATGGCGACCAGCTGGCCGCCGGCCGGCAGCTTCGACAGCAGCGGCGCCGCGAACTGCGCGTACAGCCGGTTCGCGAAGGGCAGCATGGCCACGAACACCACCAGCACCGCGATCACCGCCTTGAGCAGGCGCGAGCGCAGCTCCAGCAGGTGGCCCATCAGCGATTCCTCGGGCTGGCCGGGGCGGGCGCTCACGGCGGCAGCTCGGTGCGGGACGGACGCGGCGGCGCGTCGGCCGATGTGTCGTCAGGCGTCAGTTCGAACGGGGGCGGCGCCGTGGGCGCGGCGGACGGATCGGCGGCGGGCGCGTCCTGCGCCGCGGCCGGCAGGTCCTGCACGGCGGTGTCGGCGTCGTGGTCGGCGCGCACCCGGGCTTCGGCTTCGCGCACCGAATCGGACAGCTCCCGGCCGGCGCTCTCGACCTCGCGGCGCAGGTCCTGCACCGGATTGCCGAGGCTGCGCTTCATTTCGTCGGCGGCCATTTCGCGCTCGAACTCGGACTTCACCGAATACCACTGCGCGCGCGCCTTGCGCACCCACAGCCCGGTGAAGCGGGCCGCCTTGGGCAGGCGCTCGGGACCGAGCACCAGCAGGGCGACCACCGCGATCACCAGCAGTTCGCTGAATCCGATGTCGAACATGGGTCCGCCGCTCCCGGCCGGGGCCGGGCTCAGGAATCCTTGTGCTGGCTGTCCTGGCGGTCTTTTTCGCCGGTGCCGGCGTCGCGGCGCTCGCTGCCGATCTGCGAGGGCGGCTCGTCCTTGCCCTTGAGGCCTTCCTTGAAGCCCTGGATGCCTTCGCCCAGGTCCTTGCCCACGCCCTTGAGCTTCTTGGTGCCGAAGATCAGCACCACCACCACCAGGACGATGAGCCAATGCCAGATGCTGAAGCTGCCCATGTGCGCGATTCCCGCTTAGGTTCGATGGGCGAAGGATAGCGCAGCCGGACCCCGGCCGCGCCGGCCATCAGTCCTGGGGGACGGTGTTTTCTTCCAGGCGGTCGCGGAAGTCCACCACCGGGCTGGACGGCGGGTCCACCCGGCCCTCGAAGATCTGCCGGGGCGTGGTGTTGCGGCCGTAGACCGCCTGGTTGGCCTTGTGGTTGATGCGCAGCACGGTGCCGTCCAGGGCCACGCCGGCGAACAGGCCGCGGGCGCGGGAATAGCTGTAGATCTCGGCCTTGAGCTGCTCGTCGGTGCTGGCCTGGGCGCTGCGGCCGACCGGTCCGGCGGCGACGCTGGCGTCGGCGCCCAGGGTGAACTTGCCGTTGACGATGTTGTCGACGCCGCGCGGGCTGCGGAACACCAGGATGATGTCGGCCGACTGCACGCCGGCCTGGAAGCCGATGCTGCCGCCGCCGAGCTTGATGAAGCTGGGGTTGGACCAGGTGCCGTCCGGGCTGCGCACCGAGATCAGGCCGGTGCCGCCGCGGCCGCCCAGCACCAGGCCGGCCTTGACCACGTCGGGGATGACGGCGATGGCGTGCGCCTCGGAGAACATCTTCTCGGGCACGGCGGTTTCCGGGATGCGCATGATCTCGCCGAGCACGCGGGCGGCGTCGGCGGCCTTGGTGTCTTCCTTCTCGCCGGCGGCGGCGGGCAGGGGCAGGGCGAGCAGCAGGGCCAGGGCGGCGGCGAAGGCACGGGTCATGGGGGTCTCCGGGTGGCGCGACGGGTCGAGTATGGTCGCCGGGAATGAACCGGGCGTGAGCCGCGCCTTCATCCGGGCGATGATAGTTTGAGCGCAGCAGACATGGACAGTTCCGCATGAGCCCGAGCTATCGCGACGCCCCCGCCCACCCCGGCCCCCGCCGCACCGCCGTGCTGCTGGTCAACCTGGGTACGCCCGACGCGGCGACGACGGCCGCGGTGCGCCGCTACCTGGGCGAATTCCTGCATGACCACCGCGTGGTCGAGCTGACGCGCTGGCTGTGGTGTCCGATCCTGCACGGGGTCATCCTGCCCCTGCGCTCGGGCAAGGTGGCGCGCAACTACGCCTCGATCTGGACCCCCGACGGCTCGCCCCTGCTGGCCTACTCTAAGAAGCTGTGCGCGGCGCTTCAGCACGCGCTGCCGGACCTGCCGGTGCGGCTGGCCATGCGTTACGGCAACCCGTCGGTGCCGTCGGTGCTGCGGGCGCTGGAGGCCGAGGGCATGACCCGGCTGCTGGTGCTGCCGCTGTACCCGCAGTATTCGGCCAGCACCAGCGCCTCGGTGCTGGACGCCGTGACGAAGGAGATCGCGACCTGGCGGCGCACGCCCGAGCTGCGTTTCATCGCCGACTACCACGACGACGCCGGCTGGCTGGTGGCGATGGAGTCGCGCGTCCGCGCCCACTGGGACCTGCACGGCCGCGCCGAGCGCCTGCTGTTCTCCTTCCATGGCCTGCCGCAGCGTTTCGAGAAGGCCGGCGATCCCTACCCGCGCCAGTGTGAGGCCGGCGCGCGCGCGTTGGCCGCGCGCCTGGGCCTGGCCGACGGCGAATGGCTGCTGACCTACCAGTCGCGCTTCGGCCGCGAGAAGTGGCTGGAGCCGGCCACCGACCAGACCCTGGAACAGCTCGGCCGCGCCGGCGTGAAAACCGTGGACGTGGTCTGCCCTGGCTTCGCGGTGGACTGCCTGGAGACGCTGGAGGAGATCGCGGTGCAGAACGCCGAGGGCTTCCGCCACGCCGGCGGCACCGAGCTGCGCTACATCAGCGCGCTCAACCACGAGCCGGGCCACGTTGCCGCGCTGGCCGCGCTGGCCCGCCGCCACCTGCAGGGCTGGCCGCACTGATGCCGCTGCGCGGGATCCGCCTGGGCACCGCCCGCGGCGAGCTGGCGGCGCTGCGCGGCGGCACGCCCGGTGGCCCCCGGCTGCTGTGCCTGCACGGCTGGCTCGACAACGCCGCCAGCTTCCTGCCGCTGGCGCCGCACCTGGCCGGATTCGACCTGGTGGCGCTGGACCTGCCGGGCCACGGCGCCTCGGCGCATCGCGCCCCGGGTTACGACTACGCCTTCGTCGACTGGGTGCACGACGCGCTCGACGCGATGGACGCGCTGGGCTGGGACCGGGCCGACTGGCTGGGCCATTCGATGGGCGGCGCGATCGCGGCCTCGGTGGCGGCGGCGGCCCCGGCAAGGGTGCGGCG
Source organism: uncultured Arenimonas sp. (assembly GCA_946480565.1). Next base: position 28,819 of record CAMLKR010000010.1, read on the forward strand.
GCTGGCCCTGGTCGAGGCCCTGGGACCGGTGGCGGCCGAGGCGCAGGGCGCCGGCAAACGCCTGCGCGACGCCGTCGCGGCCCGGCGGGCGCTCACCGGCAAACCGCCGCGGTTGATTCCCGACCTCGACACCGCGGTGGCCGCGCGCCTGGCCGCCAGCCGCATGACGCCCGAGGCCGCGCGCCTGATCGTCGAACGCAACCTGCGCCCGATCGAGGGCGGCTACGCCTGGCGCAGCGACCCACGCCTGACCCTGCCCAGCCACCTGCGCCTGACCGAAGAGACGGTGCAGTCGCTGCTGCGTGCGATAGAAGCGCCGGTGCTGGTGATCGCGGCCGATCCGGCGCCGCCGTACTTCACCCCGGACGTGCGCGCCGCGCGCCTGGCCTGCCTGGCCGACGGCCGGGTCGAGGTGATTCCGGGCGGCCACCACCTGCACATGGAACAGCCGGCGCGGGTGGCGGCGCCGCTGCTGGGTTTCCTGCGCGGCTGAAGCGCCGATCGGGTCGTGGCTCGCGCTGCGCGCGGCCACCGGTGGGCGGCGGGTCGCTCAGGGCGCGCGAAGGCTCAGCGACACCGTGGTCTGGCCCTCGAGGTCCGGGCGCAGGTTCACCAGCATGCCGCGCTGCGCCTTCTCGAAGCCCAGGGCCGCGCCTTCCGGGCCCTGCATCGACATCGTCTCGCGCCAGCCGTGCCTGGACTGGCCGGTCTTGTAGCGTTCGACCAGGTCGGCCACCGGCTCGGGGCTGCGCAGCACCACCGACTGCGACGGTCCCATGCGCATCACCGACACGACGGTGTAGTCCCCGGGCAGGACCACGTCGGCGGGGAAGTCCGGGGGCAGCGGCACATCCTCGCCGACGGTGTGCTGCAGCCGGCCTTCTTCGGTCTGCATCTGGACGGTGTGGCCGCCGCCGTCGGCCTGGATCTCGACGTTGGCCTCGGCCTGGGCCTCGAGGGCCTGTTCGGCCAGGGCTTCGGCGGCCGACTCCTGGGCCTTGCCGCAGGCGGCGAGGCCGGCGGACAAGAGCGCGGCAAGCAGCAGCGGGCGGAGGGCGAACATGGTGGCTCCGGAGCGGGCGGGCCCCGGTCGCGGACCCTTCAGCCAATCAAACGAGAGAGCCGGGCCTTCAAGGCCAGCCCTTCGCCGCGCAGATAGTCCCGTTCGTCGCGCCAGCCGGGCCAGCGCGCTTCGACCTCGCGCCAGAACCCGCGCGAATGGTTGGCGTGGATCAGGTGGCAGAGCTCGTGCACCAGCACGTATTCGAAGGCCGACGGACGGCCCAGCACCAGGGACAGGTCCAGCGACAGGGCGTCGCCGGCGCTGAGCGAACCCCAGAGCGAGGACAGCGGCCGAAGCCTGAAGCTGCTGGGCGGACGCGGCAGGCCGGGCAGGTACTTCGGCATCCAGCCGCCCAGGTCCTGGCGCGCCTGGCCGAGGTAGAAGTCGCGCAGCGCCGCGCGGACCTGGGCGTCGCCGGCGCGTTCGGGCAGCTGCAGCTCCAGGCCGTGCGCGCCGAGCTGGGCGCGCGCGTAGCGGCCCTCGCACCATTCGACCGGCAGCTCGTGGCCGCGCAGGGGCAGGGTTTCGTTGCTGCCGCGGGCGAAGGGAGCGTCGGTGGTGGCGGGGCGCTTCGCCAGCTGGTCGGCTAGCCAGTCGCGGTGCTGGTCCAGGAAGGCGAGGGCGAGCTTCTGCGAGGCGGCGCGCGGCAGGGTCAGGCGCGCGCCCTTTTCAGAAACGATCAGGCGCAGGCGCCGGGCGCGCGGGTCGCGCACCCAGCGCACCGGCACGTCGCTGCCGTCGGCCAGCCGCAGCGGCCGGATCTCGGACGCGGGCGGGGCGGGGCGGATCAGGCGCAGGAGCATGGCGTGACTCTAGCGCGGCGGCCCCGCCCCTCCCAGTCTCCCCGTGCCGGCGGCGGGCTCAGGCTTCGGCGGCGCTGAACTTCAGCGCCGGCTCCAGCACCGCGAACAGGCGCTTGAGCTCGCCGGCCATCAGGGCGTAGCGGGCGTCGAGCTCGGCGCGCAGGCCTTCGTTCTCGGTGTTCTCGAGCTGGTCGACGGCGCCGTCGAGGAACTTGAGCTTGCGCACCACCAGGTCTTCGCCCAGGACGAAGCTGACGTGGTCGTCGAGGACGAGCGCGAGTTTGCTGACCTGCTTGCCGGACTCCAGGTGCTTCTTGATCTCGTCGCAGAGAAGTTCCTGGCGCTGGCACTTGACCACTGCGCCGCCGTCGATCGGATCCTTGAGCTCGCACTCGTCGCCCAGGCTCAGGCCGGCCGGCAGCGGCTCGCCGGCGATCCAGCCGGTGAGCACGGCGCGGGCCGAGGTCTCGGCGTTGAGCGGCAGCGCCGGGAAACTGCCCAGCGCGTGGCGCAGTTCGGAGACGACGGTTTCGGCCGACTTGCGCGAACTGGCGTCGACGGCGATGAAGCCGTGCTGCAGGTCGAGCGTGGCGCCGGTGCGGGTCGGGCGCACGAAGGCGCGCGGCAGCAGCTCCATCACCAGGTCTTCCTTCAGACGCTTGCGGGCGCGGCCGCCGAGCTTGCGGCCTTCCTTCTCTTCGAGCGCGGCGATGCGCTTGCCGAGTTCGTCGTTGATGACGGCGCCGGGCAGCAGGCGGTCCTCGCCGCCGAGCACGATCCAGAGGGCGTCGCCGACGCGGTGGCTCAGGGTGGCGTCGTCGCGGCCGAAGGGCGAGATGAAGCCGCGAGACATCAGTTCGGACGGGCCGACCGGCTTGAGCCGGCAGTCCTCCAGGCGGGCGTCCAGTTCATCGAAGGCTTTGGCGAGGGAGGTCGGGAAGCGGAAAAACGTCAGATTGCGAAAGAACATCAAGTTTCCAGAAAAGGGTGAAGGTCAGATCCGGGGTCAGAGTGCATTTATCTTCTTGCCCAAGCGCGCGGAAGATAAATGCACTCTGACCCCGGATTTCAGTCGGTGGGGTCGCTGGCCAGCCAGGCGTGGGCGTCGGGCAGCGGGGTGTCGCCGCGGCGGCCGAGGGCGAGGAAATCGAACAGCGACGGGTCGGCGAGCTGGGAGGGTCGCACGTCGGCCAGGGCCCTGGCGATGGTGTCGATGCGGCCGGGGTGATCCTTTTCCCACTGCGCCATCATTTTTCCGACCTGCTTGCGCTGCAGGTTCTCCTGCGAGCCGCAGAGCGTGCAGGGGATGATCGGAAACCGCTTCCATTCGGCGTAGTCGATGATGTCGGCCTCACTCACGGTGGCCAGCGGCCGGATCACCACGTGCTCGCCGTCGTCGCTGCGCAGCTTGGGCGGCATCGTCGCCAGCTTGGCGTGGAAGAACAGGTTCATGAAGAAGGTCGCCACCAGGTCGTCGCGGTGGTGGCCGAGCGCAATCTTGGTGAAGCCCTGCTCCTTCGCGTGCTGATAGAGCGCGCCGCGGCGCAGGCGCGAGCACAGCGAACACATGGTCTTGCCCTCCGGCACCACGCGCTTGACCACCGAATAGGTGTCCTGCTCGAGGATGGTGAAGGGCACGCCGAGCGCGGCCAGGTAGTCCGGCAGCACGTGTTCCGGGAAGCCGGGCTGCTTCTGGTCCAGGTTCACGGCGACCAGCTCGAAGCGCACCGGCGCCTTCTTCTGCAGCTGCAGGAGGATGTCGAGCATCGTGTAGCTGTCCTTGCCGCCGGACAGGCAGACCATCACCTTGTCGCCGTCCTCGATCATCCCGTAGTCGGCGATCGCCTGCCCGACCTGGCGGCGCAGCCGCTTGGCCAGCTTGTGGCGTTCGTGCGCCTGTTTGCGCGGGACGGGGTCTTGCAGCAGCAGGGTCATGGCGGTGCGGCGGAGGGAGCGGCCGGGCATTTTACCCCTGTCGCCGGCCCGGCCGGAGGTTTAAGCTCGAAACGCACGGAGAGGACGCATGGCCGACGAAGATCCCGCCAAGATCGCCGCCCAGCTGGTCGAGCTGAAGGTCGAACACCGCGACCTGGACGAGGCGATCCGCCGCCTCGCCGCGACCATCGAATCCGACGAGCTGACCATCAAGCGCCTGAAGAAGCGCAAGCTGCGCCTGAAGGACATGATCGCGGCGCTGGAAAGCCGGCTGATCCCCGACCTGGACGCCTGACCCGCCCGCGGGCCGGGTCAGTCCTTGGCCGCCGTCCGCGCCGCGCCCGCGCCGGGCCGCATCGCGGGCTGGCTGCCGGTCATCCGGCTCATCGCCTCGGGCGACAGCTTGGAGATGGTGTGCCGCAGCTCGCGGCCCAGCACCACCTTGGCGTCCTTTTCCCAAGTGGTCAGCTGCTCGTCGAAGTCCAGCTTGCCGTCCGGGCAGACCCAGACCAGCTTCATCTCGCGCAGCTTCTGGATGAAGCCGCGGAACAGCGACTTGTCGAAGAACTCCGGCGCCGCCGGTGCGTACAGCAGGCTCAGGCGCTGGGCCGTCAGCTGGCACAGCGTCTCCAGCTCGCCCGAGCTGAGCGTGCGCGGGCCGTTCTTCACCAAGGTGGTGATGGCGATGAAGTAACGCTCGAAGGCCTGCTGCAGGCTGTGCGACACGGCCCGCAGGCGGTAGACCTCGTCGGTCTGGCCCGGGCCGCGCGAGATGATGCCGCCCTCGTCGTCGCTGGCGACGCTGAGCAGGCCCTCGGCCACGAACAGGTCCACGGTCGCGTCCAGGTGCGCCGCGAAGCCGTCCTGGTCCCAGGGCAGGAACAGCTCTTCCTGCACGAACGGATAGATCGTGCGGCCCAGGCGCAGCAGGCCGGCCCGGCTCATGCGCCGGTTGTTCTGGAAACACAGCGCCACCCAGCTGGCCGCGGCGAACAGGTGCAGCACGTTGTTGCGGAAGTAGCTCTGCAGCACCGCGGTCTCGCCCTCGACGCTGATCACGTCGCCCAGCGGATGCACGGTGCGGGTCAGCACGCCGATCTTCTCGCCGTAGGCGACGATCTCGGCCGGCTCCATCGGCGTCACCGTGACGCGGTCGGAATAGGGCAGGGCCGCCAGCAGCTTCTTCGACAGCGCCAGCTGGGCCAGCAGGTCGGCCTCGCTCATCGCGTGCTTGGGCGTGGACAGCAGGGCCAGCGCCAGCAGGTTCACCGGGTTCACGTCGGCGGCGCGGTTGATGTTGATCTGGATCTGCTGGGCGATCTCCTCCACCGCCGGGTTGATCCAGGTCGGCTTGTCGTCCGGGTCGGCGTTGCGCTCGC
>CAMLKR010000011.1 GCA_946480565.1 uncultured Arenimonas sp.
CCCTCGAGCCAGGCGCCGCGGCCGCGGCGGATCGGCACCAGGGGCAGGGTGCCGGCGTGTTCCTTCATCTGGGTGCAGGGGTGCCAGACGACGGCCAGGTCGCGGGCACGCCAGGCCTCGGCTTCGGCGAGGCGGGCGGGATCGGTGCTTGTTTCCATGCGCGGATGATCCCCGCCGCGCCGGGCCGTGTCCACGCCGGCGCGACGGCGGCCCGGGCAGCCGTTAGAATCCGGGCATGCCCGACCATCCTTCCCGCCCGCGTCCCGAGGCCTGCCGCTGATGCGCCCGCTGCCGATCATCCACGCGCGCGAGGAGCACGGCAGCGAGGGCCGGCGCGAAACCCTGGACCTGGAGTTCAGCAACGGCGAGCGCCGGCGCTACGAGCGGCTCAAGAGCGGCGGCCACGGTTCGGTGATCATCGCCGCGGTGCCCGATCCGCACACCGTGCTGCTGATCCGCGAGTACGCCGCCGGCCTGCACCGCTACGAGCTGGGCCTGCCCAAGGGCCGCATGGACCCGGGCGAGGATGTGCTGGACGCGGCCAACCGCGAGCTGAAGGAGGAGGTCGGGTTCGGCGCGCGCAAGCTCACCCGCCTGCGTTCGATCAGCCTGGCGCCGACCTACATGAACCACGAGATCCAGCTGGTGCTGGCCGAGGACCTGTACCCCGAGCGCCTGCCGGGCGACGAACCGGAGGAACTCGAGGTCGTGCCCTGGCGGCTGGATGCGCTGCACGAGCTGATGCTGCTGGACGAATGCTCCGAGGGCCGCTCGCTGGCCGCGCTGTTCATCGTGCGCGAAGTGCTGAGGCAACGCGCGTGAGCGGGCTGCGCGAGGCCTGCCTGCGCCTGGCCACCGAGGCCGGCGCGGCCATCCTGCAGGTCTATGCCCAGGACTTCGCGGTCGAACACAAGGACGACCGCTCGCCCCTGACCCAGGCCGACCTGGCCTCGCACCGGATCATCGTCGCCGGCCTGCGCGCGCTGGCGCCCGACATCCCGGTGCTGAGCGAAGAGGACGCGGACATCCCGTGGAGCGTGCGCCGCGGCTGGGAGCGCCACTGGCTGGTGGACCCGCTGGACGGGACCCGCGAGTTCGTGAAGAAGAACGGCGAGTTCACCGTGAACATCGCCCTGGTCGAACACGGCGTGCCGGTGCTCGGCGTGGTGTACGCGCCGGTGTTCGACTACCTGCTGCACGCCGAGCGCGGCGCCGGCGCCTTCCTGCGCGAGGCCGGGCAGGACATCGCACTGATGACCCGGCGCCCGGCCACCGCGCCGCTGCGCGTGGCCGCCAGCCGTTCGCACCTGGACGAGCGCACCGCCGCGGCCCTGCAGCGCATGGGCGACACCGAGCGCCACGGCCTGGGTTCGTCGCTGAAGTTCTGCCGCATCGCCGAGGGCCGCATCGACGTCTACCCGCGTTTCGGGCCCACCAGCGAGTGGGACACCGCGGCGGCGCAGTGCGTGCTCGAGGCGGCCGGCGGCGCGGTGCTGCGCCTGGACGGCACGCCGCTGGACTACAACCGCAAGGAAAACATCCTCAACCCGCACTTCATCGCCCTGGGCGACACCGGCCTGCCCTGGCGCGAGTGGCTGGACGGCGCGCATGGCTGAGATCGACGGGCTGATCGCGATCATGGCCCGCCTGCGCGACCCCGAGCGCGGCTGCCCCTGGGACGTGAAGCAGGATTTCTCCACCATCGCGCCGTACACGATCGAAGAAGCCTACGAAGTGGCCGACGCGATCCAGCGCGGCGACATGCAGGAACTGCGCGATGAGCTGGGCGACCTGCTGCTGCAGGTCGTCTTCCACGCGCGGATGGCGGAGGAGGCCGGCCACTTCACCTTCAACGACGTTGCCGCGGCAATCAACCACAAGATGGTTCGACGGCATCCGCACGTGTTCGGCGCCGCCGCCGCCCAGGCGGATGCCGAAGCCCAGCTGGCGGACTGGGAGGAACTCAAGAAGCAGGAGCGCGCCGCCCGCGGCGAATCCGACACCAGCGTGCTGGCCGGCATCGCCCGCGGCCTGCCGGAATGGCAGCGCGCGGTGAAGCTGCAGAAGCGCGCGGCCACGGTCGGCTTCGACTGGCCGGGCCCGGCGCCGGTGATCGCCAAGCTGCACGAGGAGATCGAGGAAGTCCGGGCCGAGTTCGATGCCCTCGCGGCCGGCGATGAAGGCGCCCGCGACCGCCTTGAGGACGAACTGGGCGACCTGCTGTTCGTGGCCGCCAACCTCACCCGTCACGCCCGGGTGGACTTCGGTGCCGCGCTGCGCCGGGCCAACCAGAAGTTCGAGCGCCGCTTCCGGCGCATGGAGCAGCTGGCGGCCGCCGAGGGTCTCAGCCTCGATGGCCTGGACCTGGACGCCCAGGACGCCTACTGGAACCGCGCCAAGGCCGAGGAAAAGGCCGGCTGACTTGCCCCGTCGCCGGGCTTGGCGAACAATCGGCCCAGTCATCCGGAGCGCCGCCATGAGCCAGGCATTCGCGAACTTCAGCCAGTTCTATCCCCACTACCTGGCCGAGCACAGCAACCGCACCTGCCGCCGCCTGCATTTCGCCGGCAGCTGCATCGCGCTGGGCTTCCTGGCGGCGGCGGTGGTCACGTTGAACGCCTGGTGGCTGCTGGCGGCCCTGGTCAGCGGATACGCCTTCGCCTGGGTCGGCCACTTCTTCTTCGAGCACAACCGGCCCGCGACCTTCAAGCACCCCTTCTATTCCTTCGCCGGCGACTGGGTGATGTTCAAGGACATGCTGACCGGCAAGATCCGGTTCTAGCCGACCTTCACTTGAGGAAGATCAGGAAGGCCGCCACCACGATCAGCGCGAAGCCGGCGACGTGGTTCCACCTGATCTGCTCGCCCAGGTACCAGATCGAAAAACCGGCGAACACCAGCAGGGTCAGGATCTCCTGGATGCCCTTGAGCTGGGGCGCGGAATAGACCGCGTGGCCCATGCGGTTGGCCGGCACCTGCAGGCAGTACTCGAAGAAGGCGATGCCCCAGCTGGCGAAGATGACGATCCAGATCGGGCTGGCCTTGTACTTGAGGTGCCCGTACCAGGCGAAGGTCATGAACACATTCGAGGCGAGCAGCAGCAGGATCGGCGTGAGGTAGGCGCTGAGGTTGGACACGGCGGGTCTCGGTGGCAGGCCCGGCGGCGCCGGGGATGGCAGATGCTAAGGCCGGCCGCGTCCGGTACCCAGCCCGGGCCCGCCTCGACAGGGAGGTCACGGCGGCTTCACGCCCGTCTCACCCGGCCGGGCGTTTAATCTTCACAAAGCTGAAGACATCCTCTTCACATCCCGGAGAAACCCCATGCGACGTGATGACCCGGCCGGCCTGATCCTCGTGGTCGAAGACAACCGCAACCTGTCCGAAATGGTCGGCGAATACCTCGAGTCCAAGGGCTTCGGCGTCGACTACGCCGGGGACGGCATGGACGGCTACCGCCTGGCGGCCGACAACAGCTACGACGTGATCGTGCTCGACCTGATGCTGCCGCGCCTGGACGGCCTCGAGGTCTGCCGCAAGCTGCGCAACGAGGCCAAGAAGTCCACCCCGGTGCTGATGCTGACCGCGCGCGACACCCTCAACGACAAGGTCAACGGCCTGGAGGCCGGCGCCGACGATTACCTCGTGAAGCCCTTCGCCATCCAGGAACTCGAGGCCCGCGTGCGCGCCCTGATCCGCCGCGACCGCCGCCAGGTGAGCGCCGAGGTGCTGAAGGTGGCCGACCTGGTGCTCGACACCGCCAGCCTGCGCGTCACCCGCGCCGGGCAGGAGATCGCGCTGTCGCCGATCGGCCTGCGCCTGCTGACCATCCTGATGCGCGAATCGCCGCGCGTGGTCACCCGCCGCGACATCGAGCGCGAGATCTGGGGCGACGGCCTGCCCGATTCCGACACCCTGCGCAGCCACCTCTACAACCTGCGCAAGGCCATCGACCGGCCGTTCGACCGCCCGCTGCTGCACACCGTGCAGACCGCCGGCTACCGCATCGCCGACCTCGACGCCCCGCCGGCCGCCTGAGCCATGCCGACCCAGCGCACGGGACTGCGCCGCAAGATCTGGGTCGCCTTCATCCTGCAGGCGGCGGCGATCTCGTTCGCCGCGGTGCTGGGCGTCTACGGCGCCTCCGCCGTGCTCAAGCACGTGCTGATCCAGCGCGCGCTGCAGGAAGAGGCGGGCCATTACTGGCAGCGCCTGAAGGCCGACGCCAACTCGCAGGTGCCCGACACCTACAACATGACCGGTTTCCTGGTGCCGGCCGGCGGCAGCAAGGACGCGCTGCCCGAGCCGCTCAAGACCCTGCCGGTCGGCTTCCACAGCCTGCCCCGGTCCCAGGGCGGGTCCTTGGTGCTGGTCGAGAAGGACGGCAACGGCCATCTGCTCTACCTGTTGTTCAAGCAGGAGCAGGTCGACAGCCTGGCCTTCTGGTTCGGCATGGCGCCGCTGGCGATCGTGCTGGTGGTGATCTACGTGATCGCCTGGTCGACCTACCGCGCCTCCAAGCGCGCGGTGTCGCCGGTGATCTGGCTGGCCGGCCAGGTGCAGCGCTGGGACCCCAAACATCCCGAGGCCAGCGCGCTGCGGCCGGAGAACCTGCCGGTGGACGTGGAGGGCGAGACCCTGGTGCTGGCTTCGTCCCTGCATGATTTCGCCAGCCGAATCGAGAGCTTCGTCGAGCGCGAGCGCGACTTCACCCGCGACGCCTCGCACGAGCTGCGCACCCCGCTCACCGTGATCCGCGTCGCCGGCGACATGATGGACGGCGACGAAGGCCTGTCGCCGATGTCGCGGCGCGCGCTCAACCGCATCCGCGGCGCCGGCCGCGACATGGAGGCCCTGATCGAGGCCTTCCTGATCCTGGCCCGCGAGGGCGACACCGGCCTGCCGGACGACGACTTCGCGGTCAGCGAAGTGGTGGCCGAGGAGGTCGAGAAGGCGCGCCTGCAGCTCACCGGCAAGCCGGTGGAGCTGGAGCTGGTGCTGGAGTCGGACTTCGGCCTGCACGCGCCGGCGCGGGTGCTGTCGGTGCTGCTGGGCAACCTGCTGCGCAACGCCTGCCACTACACGGACGAAGGCCGCGTCACCGTCACCGTCCGCCGCGGCGCCATCAGCGTCAGCGACACCGGCGTGGGCATGAGCGCGGAGGAGCTGGCGCGCGTGTTCGAGCCGTTCTTCCGCGCCGGCGACCGCAAGAAGGACGGGCAGGGCATCGGCCTGTCCATCGTGCAGCGCCTGTCGCAGCGTTACGGCTGGCCGGTGCGGCTGGAAAGCGAGCCGGGCCGCGGCACCACCGCCACCATCCGCTTCCCGCAGGTGACGCCGGCCTGAACCGCGCCGGCGCGCCGGCCGGCCCGCGTCAACCGCGGCCGGACCCCGGCGTTATCCTCGATTCGAACACCGTCCACTGGAGCTCCGATGCCGTCCGCGCCTTCCAAGTCCTGGGGCTCCCGCGCCCTGATGATCGTCGTGCTGCTGGTCGCGGCCGCGGGCGCCTGGCTGTGGTGGGGCAAAGGCGACGACGCCCGTGCCGGCGGCTTCCGCACCGCCGCGGTGGACCGCGGCGAGGTGCGGGTAGTGATCTCGGCCACCGGCACGCTGCGCGCGACCACCACGGTGGACGTGGGTTCGCAGGTGTCGGGCCAGGTGCAGTCGGTGGCGGTGGACTTCAACGACCGGGTGAGCAAGGGCCAGGCGATCGCCATGCTCGACCCGGCGCCGTTCCAGAGCCGGCTCAAGCAGGCCCAGGCCGACCTGGCCAGCGCCCGCGCCTCGGTGAACGAAGCCCAAGCCACGCTCAAGAACGCCGAGGCCGACTACGCGCGCAAGCGCGACCTGCTGGCGCGCCAGCTGGTGGCCCGCAGCGAGGCCGACCTGGCCCTGGCCGCGCGCGACCAGGCCCGCGCCCGCGTGGTGTCGGCCAATGCCGCCGTGCAGCAGCGCCAGGCCGCGGTCGACAACGCCGAGCTCGACGTCGACTACACGATCATCCGTTCGCCCGTGGACGGCGTGATCCTGCTGCGCGCGGTCGAGCCCGGCCAGACCGTGGCCGCGAGTTTCCAGACCCCAGTGCTGTTCCAGATCGCCGAGGACCTGGCCCAGATGCAGATCGATCTGAGCATCGACGAGGCCGACGTCGGCCAGATCAAGGAAGGCCTACCGGTGTCCTTCACCGTCGACGCCTTCCCCGACCGCCAGTTCCGCGGCGAGGTGAAGCAGGTGCGGCTGTCGGCCACCTCCACCTCCAACGTCATCAGCTACCCGGTGGTGGTGCAGGTCGACAACGCCGACCTGAGCCTGCTGCCGGGCATGACCGCCAGCGCCGAGATCGTGGTCAGCCGGCGCGAGGACGTGCTGCGCGTGCCCAATGCCGCGCTGCGCTTCACCCCGCCCGGCGTCGACGCGGCCGCCGCGGGTGCCGGCAACGGCGGCGGTCGCGGCGGACTGGTGCAGGAGCTGCCGAAGGTGGCCGATGGCCTGGACCTGTCGCCGGAGCAGCGGGAAAAATTCGAGGCCGCGCTGGCCGAGGTCCGCGAACGCGCCGCGGCGCGCCAGGCCGCGCGCCAGTCCGGCCAGAACAGCGGCGGATTCGGCCGCGGGCCGGGCGGCGGTCCGTCGTCCGGCGCCGCGGCGGGCGCGCCCTCGCCCGAGGCGATGCGCCAGCGCATGGCGGAGGCGATGATGCGCAGCTTCGCCGACTTCCGCGCCAGCCTGTCGGCCGCACAGCAGTCGGCCTGGGACGAGCAGCTGCGTGCGCTCGCCACCGCGCGCCGAGGCACGGTCTGGAAGCTGGTGGACGGCGAACCGCAGGCCGTCCCGGTGCGCGTCGGCGCGTCCGACGGCACCGTCACCGAGATCTCGGGCGGGATCGCCGAGGGCGACCCCGTGGTCACCGGCCAGGAGCGGCCGGCGGCATGAGCGCCGACGTGCCGGTGATCGAACTGCGCGGCCTGGGCAAGGTCTATTCGCCCGGCACGGCGGCAGAGGTGGTCGCGCTGCGCGGCGTCGACCTGCAGGTGGCGCGCGGCGAGTTCCTCGCCATCATGGGCCCTTCGGGTTCGGGCAAGTCCACGCTGATGAACCTGATCGGCTGCCTGGATACGCCCAGCGACGGCGCCTACCTGTGCGACGGCGTCGACGTGGCGACGCTGGACGCCGCCGGCCGCGCCCGCCTGCGGCTGGAGAAGATCGGCTTCGTTTTCCAAGGCTTCAACCTGCTTTCGCGCCAGACCGCGCTGGAGAACGTGATGATGCCGCTGGCGTACAGCGGCGTTCCGGTCGCCGAACGTGCGCCGCGCGCCCTGGCCGCGCTGGCCGAGGTCGGCCTGGCCGAACGCGCCGGGCATCGTCCCAGCGAGCTGTCCGGCGGCCAGCAGCAGCGCGTGGCCATCGCCCGCGCCCTGATCAACCAGCCGCCGCTGCTGCTGGCCGACGAACCGACCGGCGCGCTCGATTCGCGCACCGGCGAGGAGATCCTGGCCCTGTTCGGGCGCCTGAAGGCCGGTGGCCGCACCGTGGTGCTGATCACCCACGACCGCCACGTCGCCGACCATGCCGACCGCGTGGTGGTGATGCACGACGGCGAGCTGCACCCGGACGGCTGGCTGCCGCAGGAGGCCGCGGCATGACGCTCTCCGACGTGTTGCGCTCCGCCGTTTTCTCCCTGCGCGGCAACTGGCTGCGCAGCATCCTGACCGCGCTGGGCGTGATCATCGGCATCGCCGCCGTCATCGTGATGGTGTCGGTGGGCCGCGGCACCCAGTCCCAGCTCGACACCATGATCTCGCGCCTGGGTTCGAACCGGCTGGAGGTGTTCTCGGCCTCGTCGCGCCAGGGGCCGGTGCGCGGCGGCGCCGGCAGCGCGGCCAGCCTGACCGACGACGACGCCGAGGCGATCCGCAGCGAGATTCCGGAAGTGCAGTACGTGTCGCCGACCATCCGCGGCGGCGGCCAGGTGGTGTTCGCCGAGAACAACTGGTCGACCAGCTGGCAGGGCGTGACGCCGGACTATTTCCCGGTCAGCGACTGGTCGCTGGCCCTGGGCGATGGTTTCTCGCCGCGCGACTACAGTTCGGCGGCGAAGGTGGTGGTGCTGGGCGAGACGGTGCGCCGCGAGCTGTTCGGCGACGCCGACCCCATCGGCGCCACCGTGCGCCTGGGCCGGGTGCCGCTGCGCGTGGTCGGCGTGCTCTCGCCCAAGGGCCAGGGCAACTGGGGCAACGACACCGACGACGTGATCCTGGTGCCGATCGAAACCGGGCGGCGCCGGCTGGCGACCGCGGCCGCGGGGTCGGCCGCCGCCACGGCCACGCCGGCTGCGACCACCGCCGCCACGCCGCTGGCGCCGCGCCAGGCCGACACCGTGCAGCAGATCTCGGTCTCGGTCGGGCGCGCCGAAGACCTGGCGTTCGTCGAGGAGGAGATCAACGCCCTGCTGCGCCAGCGCCACCGCATCGCGCCCGGGGCCGAGGACGACTTCGCGGTGCGCAACATCGCCGAGATCGTCAGCACGCGCACCGAAACCACCCGCCTGATGTCGCTGCTGCTGGGCGCCGTGGCCGGCATCTCGCTGGTGGTCGGCGGCATCGGCATCATGAACATCATGCTGGTGTCGGTGACCGAGCGCATCCGGGAGATCGGCCTGCGCATGGCCGTGGGCGCCGGGCCCCGCGAGATCCAGGCACAGTTCCTGGCAGAAGCCATGCTGATCTCGCTGGGCGGCGGCTTCATCGGCATCGCCCTGGGCGTGGGCGGCGCGCTGCTGGCCGGCAGGTTCGGCGCCCTGCCGGTGCAGCTGGACCTGCCGGTGGTCGCCATGGCGACCGGGTTCTCGGTGGCGACCGGGCTTTTTTTCGGCTACTACCCGGCGCGCAAGGCCGCGCGGCTGGACCCCATCGAAGCGCTGCGGCATCAGGGGTAAGCTCGGCGCTGGAAACCCGCCGGAGCCCCGCATGATCCGCCTGATATTCGCCTCGATCCTGGGATTGACCGCCATGAATGCAACGGCCGCCGAACCGCGCACCGCCCTGGTCATCCACGCCGGCGCCGGCGTGATCGAGCGCAGCGCGCTCAGCCGCGACGACGAGCGCGAAGTGCGCAAGGCGCTGGACGCGGCGCTGGATGCCGGCAACCAGGTGCTCAAGGACGGCGGCAGCGCGCTCGATGCGGTGTCGGCGGCGGTGGTCAGCCTCGAGGAGTCGCCCTGGTTCAACGCCGGCAAGGGCGCGGTGTTCAACGCCGAGGGCGGGCACGAGCTGGACGCCGCGATCATGGAGGGCCATAGCCGCCGCGCCGGCGCGGTGGCGGGCGTGACCACGGTGCGCAACCCGATCCGGCTGGCGCGGGCGGTGATGGAGCATTCGCCGCACGTGATGCTGGCCGGCGTGGGCGCCGAGGCGTTCGCGGACACCCGGCCCGAGATCGCGCGCGTCGCCAACCGCTGGTTCGACACCGAGCGCCGCCGCGAACAGCTGGAGCAGGCGCGCAAGCGCGAGCGGGCCGGCCAGGCGCAGGCGCCGGGCACCTATTTCGGCACCGTTGGCGCAGTGGCGCTGGATGCCCAGGGCCGCATCGCCGCGGCCACCTCCACCGGCGGCATGACCAACAAACGCTGGAGCCGGATCGGCGACGCGCCGATCATCGGCGCCGGCACCTGGGCCGACGACCGCTGCGGCGTCTCGGGCACGGGCTGGGGCGAGTTCTACATCCGAACGGCCGCCGCACACTCGATCTGCGCCCGCGTGGGCCTGCGCGGCGACACGCTGGCCGCCGCTGCCGAGGCGGTGATCAACGAAGAGATCCCGGCGCTGGGCGGCGACGGCGGCGCGATCGCGCTCGACCGCGAGGGCAACATCGCCACGCCGTTCAACACCTCGGGCATGTACCGCGGCTGGATCAAGCCCGACGGCAGCCGCGGCACCGCCATCTTCCGCGACGAGTAGGCCGGCGCTCGGCGCACGCCAGCCGGACCAGTCCGTGGACCTGGCCAGCTACCGCAAGCTGCGCGCCCGCGCCCGACGCCTCTCGCGCCGGCCGGAGGACGCCGACGACCTGGTGCAGGACAGCCTGCTCGCGGCGCTGGAGGCGGGCCGCGACGATGCCGCGTGGCTGGAGGGCGTGATGCGTCGGCAGGCGGCGCTGGCGGCGCGCGGTGCCGTCCGGCGCCGGCGACGCGAGGCTGCCGCCGACGAACCCCTCGCTGCGTTGTCCGCGGACGGTGATGCGGCGCCGATGGCCAATCCGCTGCTGCGCCAGCTTCCGCCGGCCGCGCGCCGGGTGGCCGTGCTGGCCCTGCACGGGCTCGACGCCGCCGAAATCCGCTGGATCCTGGGCATCGCCGACACCGCCTTCCGCCAGCGCCTGGGCCGCATCCGGCGGGCCCTGGGCGAGCTGGCGCCGGCCCAGCGCGCCGAGGCCCGGGCCCTGGCTTACGTCCGCGATCCCGCACGCACGGTCGAGCTGCAGTTCGGCCTGGTGCGCCGGGCCCTGAAGGCCGCGCTGGCCGGGCGTGGCGGGCTGGGCACCCATGACGCCGACGGCCACCTGCTGGTGATCCGCGGCGCTCACACTCCGGCCCCCGGCGGCAACGCCTAGGCGGGAACCACAGAAGGAGATTTCCCATGCTTTCGAACTGCAGGGTCGGCGCCATCGTCTTTTTCGTCAGCGTGCTCGAGCGCTCGCTGGCCTTCTACCGCGACACCCTCGGGCTGCCGGTGGCGGCGATGGACGGCCACGACGGCCCCTTCGGCCTGGCCGAACTCGGCTACCTGAGCCTGGTCTTCCTCGTGCGGCCGGCGACCGCGGGCGACAGCCCGGTGGTGGTGTTCAACCTCGACGGCGGCATCGACGACTACGCCGAAGCCCTGGCGGCCAAGGGCGTCGAGATCGTGGTGCCGGTCAGCGAAGCGCCGGACGGCGGCCTGAGCCTGGACTTCCTCGATCCCGATCGCAACGTGCTGAGCCTCTACCAACCCGAAGGCGCCCCGCGCCGCCGCTGAGGCCCGCAGGCGATCACGCGGGCACGACCCGCGGCGGCGCGGGGCGCGGCACAATCGCGGCATGAACCCCGCCTCGCCGCTGCTCTGGCTGCTGCTGGCCGATCCGGTCGCGGCCGACGCCGTCGCGCCGCTCGACCCGGTGCAACTGGACACCATCACCGTCACCGCGACCCGGCGCGCACGTCCCGCGGCGGAAACGCCGGCGGCCGTGTCGGTGCGCGCCGCGCCGCCGGCGGCGCCCGGCATGAACCTGTCCGAATGGCTGGGCGGCGTGCCCGGCCTGCTGGTGCGCGACCGCAACAACCACGCCCAGGACACCCAGGTGTCGATCCGCGGCTTCGGCACCCGCGCCAGCTTCGGCATCCGCGGGCTGCGGGTGTACATCGACGACATCCCGGCGACCCAACCGGACGGGCAGTCGCAGATATCGCACGCCAACCTCGCCAGCGCCGAACAGGTGGAGGTATTGCGCGGGCCGTTCTCGGCGCTGTACGGCAACTCGGCCGGCGGCGTGCTGCGCCTGTCCAGCGGCGAGGGCCGCGACCCTGCCGAGGCCACGCTGGGCCTGGCGGCGGGTGAGCAGGGCGATACGCGGATGTCCGCGGGCTGGCGCGGACGTCGCGGTGACGCCGGCCTGGTGCTCGGCGCGTCGTGGTTACGCAGCGACGGCCTGCGCCCGCAGTCCGCGGCCGAGCGCCGCTCGCTCAACGCGCGCTGGCACCACGAGGATGCGCAGGGCAATGCCGCGTCGCTGGTGTTCAACCACCTCGACGCCCCCCGTGCCGAGGATCCGCTGGGCCTGAGCCTGGCGCAGTACCGGGCCGACCCGACCCAGACCACGCCGCAGGCCCTGGCCTTCGACACCCGCAAGAACCTGCGCCAGACCCAGGCCGGCGGCAGCCTGTCGCGCCGGCTGGCACCGGGCCTGCGCGCGGCCGCGACGGCCTATGCCGGCCACCGCGCGGTAGAGCAGTTCCTGGCCATCCCGCCGGCGGCGCAGGCCAATCCGCTGCAGTCCGGCGGCGTGGTCGACCTGGCCAGCACCTTCGCCGGCGGCGAGCTGCGCCTGGAGGGCGAACGCGGCGGCGCCTTCGAGTGGACCCTGGGCCTGGCGATCGAAGACCTGGCCCAGCGACGCCGGGGCTACGAGAACTTCGTGGGCGCACGGCTGGGCGTGCGCGGCGCGCTGCGCCGCGACGAACGCAACCGCGTGACCGCGGTGGATCCATTCGCGCAGCTGCGCTGGGCTCCGGGCGAACGTTTCGCCCTGCTGGCCGGCATCCGCCACAGCCGCATCCGCTTCGACAGCGACGACCGCTACGTGGGCGCCGGCAACCCCGACGACAGCGGCGCGGTCGACTTCTCGCGCTGGACGCCGGTGGCCGCGCTGCAGTGGCAGGCCGATCCGCGGCTGCTGGCCTATGTCGCGCTGGGCAGCGGCTTCGAGACCCCGACCCTGGTCGAGCTGGCCTATCGCCCCGATGGCGGCAGCGGCCTGAACCTGGCGCTGCAGCCGGCGCGCAGCCGCAACCTGGAAACCGGGCTGAAGTGGCGGCCGCGGCCGGGGCTTCGCGCGGACCTGGCGCTGTTCCAGGCCAGCACCCGCGGTGAACTGGTGGTCGCCACCAACCTCGGAGGGCGTGCGACCTTCACCAACGCCACCCGCAGCCGCCGCCGCGGCATCGAGTTCGAGGCGCAGGCGGCCCTGGCCGAGACGCTGTCGCTGCAGCTGGCCTGGACCACCCTCGACGCCGAAGTGCGCCAGGACTACCTGGCCTGCGCCGCGACGCCCTGTGCGGCGCCGACGCGCCGCATCGCGCGCGGCACGCCGCTGGCCGGCGTGCCGCGTTCGCTGGGCTGGCTGCAGCTGGACTGGACGCCGGACCCGCGCTGGCAGCTGTTCGCGACCCTGCGCCACACCGGCGCGGTGACGGTCGACGATGCGGCCTCGGCGCGGGCGCCCGGCTACACGCTGCTGGACCTGGGCCTGTCGCGCACCCTGGGCCAGGGCGGACGGATCTTCCTGCGGCTCGACAATGCGCTCGACCGCCGCCATGTCGGCTCGGTGATCAGCAACGACGGCAACGGCCGCTACTACGAACCCGGCGCGCCGCGCACGGCCTGGCTGGGCATGGAGTGGCGCTGGCGCGCCGACTGAGGGGAACGCGCCGGCGGCCACGGGCCGCCGGCGCGCGGCGGCTCAGAAGCCGCGGTCGCCGGAGAGGATGCCGCCCAGGCCGCCCAGCACCGAACCTTCGTCGCGGCTGCCGCCCTTCTGGTAGGCCGCGGCCATCATGCGGCCGGCCATGCGCGAGAACGGCAGCGACTGCACCCAGACCTTGCCCGGCCCGGTCAGCGTCGCCAGGAACACGCCCTCGCCGCCGAACAGCATGGACTTCACCCCGCCGACCGGCTTGATGTCGAAGTTCACCGTGCTGGTCATCGCCACCACGCAGCCGGTGTCCACGTCCAGGCGTTCGCCCGGCTGCAGGTCGCGCTCCATGATGGTGCCGCCGGCGTGCACGAAGACCAGGCCGTCGCCGGTGAGCTTCTGCATGATGAAACCCTCGCCGCCGAACAGCGCCGTCATCACCTTCTTCTGGAAGAAGATGCCGATCTGCACGCCGCGCGCGGCGCACAGGAAGCTGTCCTTCTGGGCGATGATGGTGCCGCCGTAGTTGCTCAGCGTCATCGGCACGATGGTGCCGGGGTAGGGCGCGGCGAAGGCGACCTTGGCCTTGCCGCTGCCGCCGGCGTGCGAGAACACCGTGGTGAACAGGCTCTCGCCGGTGATCAGGCGCTTGCCGGCGCCGACCAGCTTGTCCATGAAGCCGCCGCCGGCGCCGCCGGACTGGGCGCCGTCGCCGAACACCGTCTCCATGTTGACGATGGCGTCCTTGTACATCATCGACCCGGCCTCGGCGACCGCGCTTTCGCCCGGGTCGAGCTCGATCTCGACGAACTGCATGTCCTCGCCGTAGATCCGGTAGTCGATGACGTCGGCGCGCTGGCCGGCCGTCGCGGCCGGCGGCGGCAGCGGCGCCGGCATCGAGCCCGGCGCCGATTCGGCGCGCAGCTCGGCGCAGGCGGCGATCGGGATCCACTCGGCGAAACCCTGGCGCCAGCAGTGGCCGTTCGGATTCTTCGTCGCCTGGGCGATCGCGGCGGCGTGGTCGAGCGGACCCATCTGCTGGCCGTTGTAGCTGAGGAACCACTGGTGCATGGACGGACTCCTGGTGCGGGGGGAGAAAGGGATATCGCGCGCGGCCGCCGGATCCGGACGGCCGCGGCGGATCAGTCGAGGCCGAGCTGGCCGTGGATGTCGCGGCGCGCAGCCTCGTCCAGGGCCAGCTGCTGCGCCAGACGGTCGAGGAAGTCGCGTTCGGCCGGCGTATCGGCGGTGATTGCGATCAGCGCCGCGGCGTAGACCTCGGCCCGCAGATTGGCCGGCGTGCGCGCCGCCAGCTGCTCGAGCGTGAACGGCGCGCGGATCTCGGCATCCAGCGCCTGCAGGCTCTCGGCGTCGAGGCCGGCCTCCCGGGCGCGGCCCAGGATGGATTCGCGCTCGTCGCCGTCGATCAGGCCGTCGGCGTGGGCGGCGGTGATCATCGCCCGCAGCAGGTGCATGGCCTGCTCCGTCCGGGCCGGGTTGGGCGCGGCGGCCGGCGGCGGAGGCGGCGGGCTGGCCATCGCGCCAGGCGGCGGAGGCGGGGGCACGGCGGCGCCGGCGCCCGCCAGCGGCTGGGGCGCGGAGCCCATGCCCGGCTTCTGCTGGTAATGCTGGTAGGCCGCGACGGCCACGCCCAGCAGGCCCAGGCCCAGCTTGGCCTTGGTGGCCCCGGACATGCCGCCCGAGGACCCGCCCAGCAGGCTGCCCAGGCCCGAGGACCGGTGCTTCTTGCGCTTGCGGCCGCCCAGCTGGCCGGACAGGGCATCGCCCATCAGCTGGCCCAGCAGGGCCTCGGGGTTGAACATGCTCGGATCCTCGGGTCGGTGGAAAGGCGGGTGGATGATCCGATGTTGGGGTGCCCCCTCCCAGTGCACAAGGTCAGGAAAGGGCGGGGCGGCGGACTGTGGCAAAATGCCGGCCTCGCATTCCCGACCCCGAGTCCACCCGCCATGCCGATCTGCGGCCCGCGTCCCGCGAACCCGAATTGACCCCGGCCATGGCGGACAGCACCGGCAGCCACGCCCCACGCAGCCCGTTCCGGGCCTGGCAGGCCTTCCTGTGGTCCATGAAGGGTCTGCGGGCGACCTGGGACGTGGAATCTTCGTTCCGGCTCGAGGTCTACCTGTTCGTGGTCCTGGCGCCGCTGGCGCTGTGGCTGGGCGCCGACGGCGTCGAACGGGCGATCCTGGTCGGGTCGATGATGCTGGTGCTGGTCATCGAGGTGCTGAATTCGGCGGTCGAGGCGGTCGTGGACCGCTGGGGTCCCGAGCACCATGAGCTCGCCGGCCGCGCCAAGGACATGGGCTCGGCCGCGGTGTTCCTGGCCGACATGAACGTATTGATCTGCTGGGGCCTGATCCTCGGCCCCCGTTACCTGAATTGAACTGAGGCTTTGCCACGATGGAATGGATGTTCAGCACTGAAATCTGGGTCGCGCTGCTGACCCTGGCCACGCTCGAGATCGTGCTGGGCATCGACAACCTGGTCTTCATCTCGATCGCGGTGAGCAAGCTGCCGCCGGAGCAGCGGCCCAAGGCGCGCAAGTTCGGCCTGGCCCTGGCCTGCATCACCCGCATCCTGCTGCTGCTGTCGTTGGCCTTCCTGGCCAGCATGCAGAACAACCTGTTCCGGCTGTTCGAGATGGATTTTTCGGTGCGCGACCTGGTGCTGATCGCCGGCGGCCTGTTCCTGCTGGTCAAGGGCACGATGGAGATCCACGACTCGGTCGAGGGCCGCGGCGAGGACGAGGACATCGGCACCCGGCCCTCGGCGGTGTTCGGCTACGTCATCGCCCAGATCGCCGTCATCGACATCGTGTTCTCGCTCGACTCGGTCATCACCGCGGTCGGCATGGTCGACAACCGCTGGGTGATGGTGGCGGCGATCATGATCGCGGTGGCGGTGATGCTGTTCGCGGCCAACCCGATCGGCGACTTCATCGACAAGCACCCGACCGTGAAGATGCTGGCGCTGTCCTTCATCATCCTGGTCGGCGTGGCCCTGATCGCCGACGGCTTCGAGTTCCACATCGACCGCAAGTTCCTGTACTTCGCGATGGCCTTCTCGGCCGGCGTGGAGGCGCTGAACATCCTGGCGAAACGAAAACAGAAACGGCACGGCTGACCCGCGCGTCGGCCGCCCCGGAACGCCGTCCGCGTCCGTCCGCCTGGAGCCCGCATGACCCTGCTGCACGACATCGATCCGCTGGCCGTTTCCCTGCCGTTCTGGCCGCACGGCATCCACTGGTACGGCGTGATGTACCTGCTGGGTTTCGGCTTCGCCTGGTGGCTGGGCCGCCGGCGGGTGCGGGCCGGACGCCTGCCGGGCGTGACCGACGATCGGTTCGGCGACCTGATCTTCTACGGCATGCTCGGCGTGGTGCTGGGCGGCCGCCTGGGTTACGTGCTGTTCTACGGCTTCGATGCCCTGCTGGCCGACCCGCTGATGCTGCTGAAGATCAACGAGGGCGGCATGAGCTTCCACGGCGGCCTGGTCGGCGTGATGGTGGCTGCCGCCTGGTGGACCCGGCAGCAGAAACTGCATTATTTCGACACCATGGATTTCCTGGCGCCGCTGGTTCCGGCCGGCCTGGGGTTCGGCCGGCTGGGCAACTACGTCGGCGGCGAGCTCTGGGGCAAACCCACGGGTGGCGACTGGGGCGTGGTGTTCCCCTCCAGCCTGCCGGCCGAATACGCCCGCCTGCCGGCCGAACAGCTGCGCGAACTGCATGCCTCGGGCGCGCTGGATGCCTTCGCGCGGCATCCTTCCCAGCTCTACCAGGCCGCGCTCGAGGGCCTGGTGATGCTGGTCGTCCTGGTCTGGTATTCGCGCAGGCCGCGGCCGCGTTATGCGGTGTCGGGCCTGTTCGCCATCCTCTACGGCGTGTTCCGGTTCTCGGTCGAGTTCGTGCGTGAACCCGACGCGCACCTGGGCTACCTGGCCTTCGGCTGGCTGACCATGGGCCAGGTGCTGTCGGTGCCGTTGATCGCACTCGGACTGTTCCTGCTGTGGCTGTCGCGGCGGTCGCCGACCTTGGCGCCGCAGCCGGCCGGAGGGGCGGCCTGATGCGCCAGTATCTGGAGCTGCTGCGCCATGTGATGGAGCACGGGGCGGAAAAGTCGGACCGCACCGGCACCGGCACGCGCTCGGTGTTCGGATGGCAGATGAGGTTCGACCTGGCCGAGGGCTTTCCCTTGGTCACCACCAAGAAGCTGCACCTGCGCTCGATCGTCCACGAGCTGCTGTGGTTCATCCGCGGCGACACCAATATCGGTTACCTGCGCGACAACAAGGTCAGCATCTGGGACGAATGGGCGGACGCCAACGGCGACCTCGGCCCGGTCTACGGCAAGCAGTGGCGGCGCTGGACCGGCCTGGATGGCCGCGAGATCGACCAGCTGCGCTGGGTGGTGGACGAGATCGGCCGCAACCCGGATTCGCGCCGGCTGATCGTCAGCGCCTGGAACGTGGCCGAGCTGCCGCAGATGGCGCTGATGCCGTGCCATACGATGTTCCAGTTCTACGTCGCGGACGGGAAGCTGAGCTGCCAGCTGTACCAGCGTTCGGCCGACATCTTCCTGGGAGTGCCCTTCAACATCGCCAGCTACGCGCTGCTGACCCACATGATCGCGCGCCACTGCGGCCTGGGCGTGGGCGACTTCGTGCACACGCTGGGCGACGCCCACGTCTACCGAAACCACTTCGAGCAGGCGCGCGAGCAGCTGGGGCGCACGCCGCGGCCGCTGCCCCGGCTGGTGCTGGCGCCGGAGGCGACCGACCTGTTCGCGATGCGCTACGAACACATCGCCATCGAGGGTTACGACCCGCACCCCGCCATCAAGGCGCCGGTGGCGGTATGAGCGCGCTGGTCCTGGTCGCGGCGCTGGATCGCCGCGGCGCGATCGGGCGCGGCAACGAGCTGCCCTGGCGCCTTCCGGACGACCTGAAGCGGTTCAAGGCCCTGACCCGCGGCCGGACCGTGCTGATGGGCCGCAAGACCGCCGAGTCCCTGGGCCGGGCCCTGCCCGAACGCCGCAACCTGGTGCTGACGCGCACCGGCCGGGCGCCCTTCGAGGGCATGGAGGCGGTGGATTCGCTCGATGCCGCCCGCGTCATGTGCACGGGCCAGGAACTGATGGTGATCGGCGGCGGCGAGGTCTATTCGCTGGCGTTGCCGTCGGCGACGCGACTGCACCTGACCCACGTGGACACCGTCGTGTCGGATGCGGATGCGTTTTTCCCCGAACTGCCAGATGGCGGGTGGGAGGCGGCATTCCGCGAAACGCACGCCGCGGATGCGCGGCATGCGTTCGCCTTCGAGTTCGTCGACTACGTGCGCGTCGCCGGCCCGCGCCGGGCCGGCTAGGGCGCCAGCGGCGCCATCGCCGCCAGCTCGTAACGCAGCAGGGTCGAAAGCTGGCGCTCCAGCTGCAGGTACTTCAGGGCCTTGGCGGCCGGCAGCAGGCGGCTCAGGCGCGAGTAGGTCGATTCGTTGAGCCGCGCTTCCTCCAGGTCGATCTCGGCCATCTCTTCGGCGAGGTCGGCGATGGCGTCCTCGTCCAGGCTGGCCAGGCGCCCGTATTCGGCGGCGGCTTCGCGGCGGCGCTGCACCAGGCCGGCGAGTTCGCTCTGGTGGGCGTCGTAGACCGGCCAGAAATCGGCTTCCTCGGCCGGCGTCAGCCCCATCTGCCGGGAAACGAAGACCTGTTTGCCGGGCGCCAGCTGGGCCTTGAGGCTGGCCATGTGGGCGGCGGGGTCGGCGGCGGTCTGGGCGAGGGCCGGCGAGGCGAGCAGGGCGGCCAGGGCCAGGGCGGTCAGGATGCGGGACATGGGTGACTCCTTGCAGCGAACGGACACAGCGGAAACCTTACCCCGGTAAAACCGAAGCGCAGCACTAATCGGCCCGGGATCCGGGAAATTGTGACGCAGGCCTCAGTCTTCCGCCCGCGTGCCGGCCGGGACCTCGCGGCCGGGGACCTGGTGCAGGCGCAGCTCGGGGCCCAGCTCCATCGCGGTGAGCTTGCCGCCCCAGACCGCGCCGGTGTCGATGGCGTAGATGCCCAGGCCCATGAACAGGCCCAGGGTCGACCAGTGGCCGCAGACCACCGGCAGTTCGCGCGGCGCATGGCCCGGCACCTCGAACCAGGGGTACATGCCCGGCTTCTGGGTGCCCGGCCGGCCCTTGTCCTCGAAGCCGATGCGGCCGCCCGGCGTGCAATACCGCAGGCGGGTGAAGACGTTGATGATGGCCCGGTAGCGGTCGACGCCGGTGAGCTTGGGCGACCAGGCGGGCTTGTCGCCGTACATGTTCTTGACCAGCTTGAAGAATCCGTCGCCCTGCAGTTTTTCCTCGACCTCGCGGGCACGGGCCTCGGCCAGGCTGATCGTCCACTTCGGCGCCATGCCGGCGTGCACCATCGCGAAGCCCAGCGTACGGTCCACGTGCATCAGCTTCTGCCGGCGCAGCCAGCCGATCAGCACCTCGTGGTCGTCGGCGAACAGCACCCGCTGCAGGTCCGGGTTGACCTTGCGCTGGTCGGCCTCGCGCCGGGTGGAGATGGCCAGCAGGGACAGGTCGTGGTTGCCCAGCACGATGGTGCTGTGGATGGCCAGCGAATGGATCAGGCGCAGGGTCTCCAGCGACTGGCCGCCGCGGTTGACCAGGTCGCCGCAGAACCACAGGCGGTCCGCGGCGGGATCGAAGCGGATCTTCTCCAGCAACCGCTGCAGCGCGTCGTAGCAGCCCTGGACGTCGCCGATGGCGTAGGTGGCCATGTCAGTGCAGCGTCCGCGGGATGGACAGCGTGAACGGGTCGATCATCGCGTCGAAGGTGGTGCCGTCGTCGGCCAGCATCTGGTAGCTGCCCCGCATCGTGCCCAGCGGCGTCTCGAGCACGGCGCCCGAGGTGTATTCGAAGTGTTCGCCCGGCCGCAGCCAGGGCTGTTCGCCGACCACGCCCTCGCCGCGCACCTCCTGCACCTTGCCGTTGGCGTCGGTGATCAGCCAGTGGCGGCTGATCAGCCGCGCCGGCACCTGGCCGATGTTGTGGATGCGGATGGTGTAGGCGAACACATAGCGGTCGTCGTCCGGGATCGACTGGTCGTCCAGGTAGCGGGTGGCGACGATGACCTCGATGGCGTGCAGGGGCGAATCCATGCCGCCATTCTACGCAGGACGCGCGCCCGCGGGCAGCGATCCCAGGTAGGCCGCAAGCTGCTTGAATTCAGCCACTTCCAGCTGCTCGGCGCGGGCATCGGGGCGCAGGCCGGCGGCTTCGATGTCGGCGCCGGTGCAGACCTGCGACAGCGCGTTGCGCAGGGTCTTGCGGCGCTGGCCGAAGGCGTCGCGCACCACGCGCTCGAACAGGGCCGGATCGGCGATGCCGACCTCGGCCGCCGGACGGGGCACCAGCCGCACCACCGCCGAGTCCACCTTCGGCGGCGGCCGGAACGCGCCGGGTGGCACGTCGAACAGCGACGTGACCGTGCAATAGGCCTGCAGCATCACGCTCAGCCGGCCGAACACCTTGCTGCCGGGCCCCGCGGCCATGCGGTCCACCACTTCCTTCTGCAGCATGAAGTGCATGTCGCGCACGGCATCGGCGTGCTCGAGCGCGTGGAAGAGGATGGGCGAGGAGATGTTGTAGGGCAGGTTGCCGACCAGGCGCAGCGGACCTTCGTCGCCGGCCAGCTTGCTGAAGTCCACCTGCAGCACGTCCTTGTGGATGATGGTCAGGCGGCCCACGCCCTCGGACGCTTCCATCAGCGGCGTGATCAGGTCGCGGTCGAACTCGATCACGGTCAGCTCGCCGTGTTTGCGCAGCAGCGGGAAGGTGATGGCGCCCTGGCCCGGCCCGATCTCGACCAGGCGGTCGCCCGGTTTCGGGTTCACCGCCATCACGATCCGGTCGATGTAGCCGCGGTCGGTGAGGAAGTGCTGGCCGAGGTTCTTCTTCGGCGGCGCCTTGAACGTGCTCATGGGGTCGGGCTCATGCCGGCATCCTGCGGGCCGCGAGCGCGGCGCACAAGTCGGCGGCGGCGAACAGGCTCGAGGGATCGGCCGTGCCGCGCCCGGCCAGCTCCAGCGCGGTGCCGTGGTCCACCGCCACGCGCGGGTAGGGCAGGCCCAGGGTGAGGTTGACGGCCTGTTCGAACCCGCTGTGCTTGAGCACCGGCAGGCCCTGGTCGTGGTACATCGCCAGCACCGCGTCGAAGCCTGCGAGCTTGCGCGGCAGGAACGCGGTGTCGGCCGGCAGCGGGCCGACCAGGTCCAGGCCTTCGCCCCGCAGCGCTTCCAGCGCGGGGATGATGACGTCGAGCTCCTCGCGGCCCAGGTGTCCGTCCTCGCCGGCGTGCGGGTTCAGGCCCAGCACGGCGATGCGGGGCGTGGCCAGGCCGAAGTCGCGGCGCAGCGCCGCATGCACGATCCGCAGCGTGCGGGCCAGGCCCTGGCCCGTGATCGCGTCGGCCACCGCGCGCAGCGGCAGGTGGGTGGTGGCCAGCGCGACCCGCAGGGTCGGGTTGGCCAGCATCATCACCACCTCGACGCCGGCCTGGCGGGCCAGCAGTTCGGTGGTGCCGGAATAAGGGATGCCGCCCTCGTTGATGCTGGCCTTGTGCACCGGACCAGTGACCAGGCCCTGCAGCTCGCCGGACAGGCAGGCGGCGCCAGCGGATTCCAGTGCGGCGATCACCGCAGGGGCGTTGGCCGGGTCGGCGTGGCCGAACTGCACGGGTTGGGCCTGGCGGACCGGGCGGATGGCCAGTTCGCCGCTACCGTTGGTCTGGCCGGGTTCGCACAGCCGCAGCGGCAGCCCGAGGGTGGCCGCGGCCTTCAGCAAGGTGTCGGGATCCGCGTAGGCGATCAGTTCGGCGGCGCCGGGCCGCTGGGCCAGGCGCACGCACAGTTCGGGCCCGATGCCGCCCGGCTCGCCAGGAACCAGGGCCAGGCGGGGCCGCATCGGAATCAGGAGGACGCGGCGGGCGCCGCCGGCGCCTCGAGGCGGCTCTCGACGTAGGCTTCCGAGCGCAGCTGGCGCAGGAAACGCTCGAACTCTTCCTCGGCCTTGCGCTGGCCGATGATCTCGCGCGCCTGGTTGCGGCGGTTGGTCTCGGTCACGTCCTGGGTGCGGGTGGCGATGCGGCGCACCAGGTGCCAGCCGACCTCGCTCTGGAACGGCTGCGACAGCTCGCCGTCGGCCAGGTTCTGGATCTGGTTGCCGATGGCGGTGCCCCAGGCGTTGATCGCGAACCAGCCCATGTCGCCGCCGTCGCCGCGGCTGATGGTGTCGTCCGACTCGGCGCGGGCGATCGCGGCGAAGTCCTCGCCGGCGACGATGCGGTCGCGCAGCGCCTGGATCTTCTGGCGCGCGACCTCGACCGGCACGGTCGGCGTCACGCGGACCATGATGCCCTGGGCGTTGTACTCGGTCAGCGTCTGCTGGCCGGCCTCGCGGGTTTCGACCAGCTGGATCAGCTGGTAGCCGTTGGGACCGCGGATCGGCTGGCTGACCTCGCCCGGCTTCATGCCCTGGATCAGGCCGACGAAGGCCGGCGGGATGGCGTCGTAGCCGCGCCAGCCGATGTCGCCGCCATCGAGCGCGTTCTGGGCGTCGGAATAGCGGATGGCGGCGGCGCTGAAGTCGAGTTCGCCGCGGGTGATGACGTCGCGGATGCCCTCGATCTTGCGCTGGGCGGTGGCGATCTGCTCCGGTGTGGCGCCGTCCGGCAGGGCCACCACGATGTTGGCCAGGCGCACTTCGGGGCCGCCTATGGCGCGCTGCGCCAGCAGCTGGTCGACTTCGGTCTCGCTGACCTGCACGCGGCTCTGGATGTAGCGCTGGCGCAGGCGCTCGATCAGCATTTCCTCGCGCAGGCTGCTGCGGAACTCGTCGTAGCTGATGCCGTCGGCGGCCAGGCGCTGGCGCAGCTGGTCCTGGGTCATGCGGTTGCGCGAGGCGACGCTCTCGATCGCCTGGCCGAGCTCGGCGTCGCTGATGCGGATGCCGGTGCCCTCGGCGCGGGCGAGCTGCAGGCGCATCAGCACCAGGCGGTCGAGCACCTGGCGTTCGAGCACGTCGCGCGGCGGCAGCTGGCCGGGCTGGTTGGCGTACTGGGCCAGGATGTTCTGCACCGCGCGGTCGAGCTCGCTGCGCAGGATCACGTCCTCGTCGACCACGGCGGCGATGCCGTCGAGGGCGGTGGTCGACTGGGCGGGCGCCGGCGCGGGCGCCGCGGCGAAACACAGGACCAGCAGGCCGGCCAGGGCGGTGTGGATGGCGTTCTTCATGCGGGCTCGGGCTCCGGCGCCGGAGGCCGGCGCCATGGGTTCAACGGGAGTAATCAAGGATAGCATCATCAAGCAAACGGGCCGTGTCGCGGCCCAGGCTGCCGACCCCGTTCAGCTCCAGCTCAAGATAAATGCCCGTATTGCTCTCGCCGCCGAATTCACGCAGGTAGCGGCGGCCGAGCACGCGCACCGCGACGCAGCAGCTCTTCCACTCGACGCCGCCGAGGGCCTCGAGCGTCTCGCCATCGCGCAGCGAATAGTTCCAGCGGCCCATCAGGCGCCAGCGCTGGTTCAGCGGCACGACGAAGGACAGGTCGGTCTGCTCGAGCAGGCTGGCCCGGTAGCGGTAGGAGAGGTTGACGAGGCCGCCGTCGCCGAAGCGCCACTGGCTGCGCACCGCCGACAGCGTGGTGCGTTCGCTGTCCGGATCCCATTGCTGGGCCAGGCTCAGGCTCCAGTTGCGGGCCAGGGCCAGGCTGGCCTCGGCGACCCAGGCCGAGCCGTCGTCGGAGAGCGGCAGGGCCCCTGGCACGGTCACCCGCGGCGGGTCGAAATAATGGATGCGGCCGATGCCGGCGCTGAGGATCTCGCGGCCGTCCTCGGCGCTGAGCACGCGGCTGGTCAGGGCCAGGGTCACCTGATCGGCATCGGCCTGGCGGTCGGCGCCGCCGAAGCGGTTGTCGCGGAACAGGCCGGGCCAGCCGAAGGTCAGCGGCTGCGTGTCGAACAGCGGCAGGGCGTCCTGGTCGCGGTAGGGCACCTTCAGGTAGAACAGCCGCGGCTCCAGGGTCTGCAGGTAGTCGCCGCCGCGCCAGTCGAAGTCGCGCTCGAAATAAGCGCCGGCATCCAGGCTCATGATCGGCAGGCTGCGGCTGGGGCTGTCGTCGCCGCCCGGCGGCACCAGGCTGTCGTCGAGCGAATAGGCGGTGTAGCGCCAGGCCAGTTCCGGCGTGATGTACCAGGCCGCACCGCCGAAGGGCAGGCTCAGGTGCGGCTGCAGGTCGACGCGGTTGCCGCCGGCGAGGGTTTCGTGCTGGAAACGCACGGCTTCGCCGCGGATGCCCAGTTCCAGCCAGTCGGTCAGCTGCCGCGACCACTCGGCTTCGGCGGTCGGCAGGCGCCGGTAGGGTTCGTTCCCCGGGGCCAGGGCCGGGCTGGCGATCTGCCAGTCCTGGGCCCACAGGGACGCGGTCCAGCCGAGGCCGCGGCCGTAGAGGCCGGCGCGGCTGCCGAGGGTCGAGATGGAGGTCGTCGACAGCGAGTCGCCGAAGTCCTCGAAGTAGTAGACGTCGCTGACGTGGTTGAGGTCGGCGGAGGCATGCCAGTTCGGCCCCAGGGACGTGCTGTGCCGCCAGGAGGCGAGGCCGCGGTCGTGCTCCCGGCTGCTTCCCGTCACCTCGTCGTCCGGCAGCCAGGTGCCGGCGATCTGGCCCTGGTGGCGCGACGTCAGGTAGCGGAACTCCGCGCCCATCATCAGGCCGCGCTCGCTGAGCCAGTGAGGCGTCAGCGTGGCGTCGTAGTTCGGCGCCAGGTTCAGGTAGATCGGCTGCTCGTACTCGAAGCCGTTGCGGTCCTCGTAGCCGATCTTGGGCGACAGCAGGCCGGTGCGGCGGCGGTCGTCGGTGGGGAACCGGATGTAGGGCAGCCAGAGCACCGGCACGCCGCCCAGGCGCAGGGTCGCGTTGCGCGCGGTGCCCATCGCGTCTTCCTGGTCGATGTCGATCCGGCTGGCGGAGAACTCCCACTGGCGCTGGCCCGGCGGACAGGTGGAATAGGTCGCGCCGTCCAGGCGGCCCTGGTCGCCGCGCATGGTGATGACGTCGGCGATGCCGTTGCCCAGGTTCTGGTTGAACTGGTAGCGGACCTTCTCCAGCCGGATCACGTCGGCCTTCTGATCGCCCTCGGCCTTCTCGGCGACGAAGCGCAGGCCGCGGTCCTGGTATTTGACGCCGCCGCCGGTGACGAAGGTCTCGTCCTCGTGCCGGTAGGTCATCTGTTCGGTCGCCAGCCACTGGTCGCCGCGGCTGAGCTCGACCTTGCCGGTGAGCACGGTGACCTTTTCCTTGCTGACGTCCAGGTTCTCGGCGCTGACGTCCGTGGCCACGCCCACGCGCGGCGACTTGCCCGCGGCTTCCGGCAATGGCTGGAACAGCGGCAGGCCATCCGGGGCGGGGCAGAGCTCCCAGGTCGGCGCGGGGGCTTCCTGGGCGCGGGCGGCGCAGGCCATGGCCAGGCAGACGGGCAACAGTCGGAGGGCTGGGCGGCGCACGGAGACTTCCCGGAAAAAGACGCGCTAGCTTGGCTTATGCCGCCGGATGGGGCAACACGCGCTCCGGTTCAGGCGCCCAGGCCCTGCAGGTGCGCGACGCTGCAGCTGCGCAGCGCGGCCAAGCTGTAGCCGCCCTCGAGCATCGACACCACGCGGCCACCGGCATGGCGACCGGCGACGGCCGCCAGTTCGCCGCCCAGCCAGCGGTAGTCCTCGGCCTCCAGCGCAAGGTCGGCCAGCGGATCGAGCCGGTGGCCGTCGAAGCCGGCCGAGACCAGCAGCAGCTGGGGCCGGAAGGCCTCCAGCGCCGGCAGCAGGTTCTGCGACCATGCGGACCGGAACGCCTCGCTGCCGGTGCCCGGGGCCAGCGGCGCGTTCGCGAGATTGCCGACGCCGGTGTCGCTGGCCAGCCCCGTGTTCGGGTACAGCGGCGACTGGTGCGAGCTGACGTACATCACGCGCGGCTCGGCCGCGAAAATGTCCTGGCTGCCGTTGCCGTGGTGCACGTCGAAGTCGGCGATGGCGACCCGCTCCAGCCCGTGTTCGTGCACGGCGTGCGCCGCCGCGACCGCGATCGCATTGAACAGGCAGAAGCCCATCGCCGTGCCGCCGGTGGCGTGGTGGCCGGGCGGCCGCACCGCGCAGAACGCGAGCCGGGTGTCCCCGCGCATCACCGCGTCCACCGCGGCGATGCCGGCGCCGGCGGCGCGCAGCGCCGCTTCCGGCGATTCGACCGAAAGCGCGGTGTCCTCGTCGAGGCGGCGCATGCCGTGGATGGGCGTGTCCAGCAGGTCCGCGACCAGGCCGGCGCTGTGCACCCGCAGCAGCGCATCGCGCGGGGCACGGGGCGCGTCGCGCCAGGGGTGGTTCGGGAATGCGGCGCGCACCGCGTGCAGCACCGCCTCCAGCCGGGCCGGGCACTCCGGGTGGCCGGCGCCCGGGTCGTGCGCCAGGCAGGCGGAGTGGGTGTAGAACAGCACGCCTAGCCCTTGCGGCGCTCGTGGTTCCAGAGCACCTCGCCGTGGCCGCTGGCGCGGGCCAGCACGCGGGCGAGCACGAACAGCAGGTCGGACAGGCGGTTCAGGTAGCGGATCGCCTCGGGCCGCACGGCATCGTGGCGGGACAGCGTCACCGCCTCGCGTTCGGCGCGCCGGCAGATGGTGCGCGCCAGGTGGCAGTGCGCGGCGGCCAGGCCGCCGCCGGGCAGGATGAAGTCCTTCAGCGGCGGCAGGTCGGCGTTGAAGCCGTCGAGCTGGTCCTCGAGCCGCTGGATGTCGGCGTCGAAGATGGCGGCGTGGCCGGGAATGCAGAGTTCGCCGCCGAGGTCGAACATCTGGTGCTGCACCGACACCAGCACCGCGCGCACGTCGTCGGGAACCTCGCAGGCCAGCACCAGGCCGATGGCCGAATTGGCCTCGTCCACGGTGCCGTAGGCGGTGACGCGGGCCGAATCCTTGGATACGCGCGAGCCGTCGCCCAGGCCGGTGCTGCCGTCGTCGCCGGTGCGGGTGTAGATCTTCGACAGGCGGTTGCCCATCGGCGGTCAGCGCGCCGCGCGGTCCGCGGCGGCCGGCGCGTGCCGCGCCATCAGCGCGGCCGCCACGTGCGCCACGGTCGCGAGGCCGACGTAGAGACCGGTCGTGCGCAGGTAGGGCAGGAACCAGTCGGCGTAGTTTTTGGCCCAGCCGGCCACGCTCGGGTCGGCCACGCTGCTGCTGAGCCAGTAGAAGCCGCCCTGGGCGAAGAAGTGGCACAGCGCCACGCCGCCGGTGACGCCCAGCACCAGCAGGCCCAGGGCCTTCGGCTGCAGGCCGGCGTAGTGGCGGCGCAGCAGGCTGCCGGCCGCCCACAGGCTGAAGTGCGCCGGCAGCAGGAACCAGTAGCCCGGCGACACGCAGTAATGGCTCCAGAAATCCAGGCCGGCCTGGGTGATGACCACGAAGTCCACCGCCACCGCCAGCGCCATCAGCACCGGGAAGGCCCAGCGCGCGCCGCCGCGCAGGTAGAAGCCGGCCAGGAAGAACACGGCCCAGGACGCGTCGGGCACGGCGCCGAAATGGTTCAGGCGGGTCGCGGCCATCACGGCGGCAAGCACCAGGAAGATGGTCAGGCGCGAGCGGTGGGTCAGGGTCATGGCATCCGGCTTCCGAAGGGCAGGGCGGCATTTTAGCGGAAGTGGGGCGGCTTGCGGGCCGGGCATGGGCCGGATCCCGGCGGGCGCGTATCATCGCGGCATGGCGCGTGACGACGGCTTCGACCACGACATCCTGATCCTCGGCGGTGGCCTGGTGGGCAGTGCCCTGGCCTGCGCGCTCGACGGCCGCGGCTGGCGCGTGGCCCAGGTCGAAGCCAGCGCACCGGCGCTGGGCGCGCCGGGTTTCGACGAAAGGAAGCTCGCGCTGGCCCAGGCCAGCCTGAACGCGCTGCAGGCGCTGGACGTCCTGCCGCGCCTGGCGACGCCGCCGGCGCCGATCCGGCGCATCCACGTCAGCCGCGCCGGCGATTTCGGCAGCGTGCGCCTGCAGGCCGGCGACCACGGCCGGGACGCCTTCGGCGGCGTGGTGCTGGCGCGCGAGCTCGGCCTGGCGCTGGAGGCGCGGCTGGACGCCTGCGCGGCGCTCGTGCGTTACCGTCCGGCCCGGGTCACCGCGGTCGAGCCCGATGCCGCGGGGCCGCGGGTCACGATCGAACAGGACGGCGCCAGCCGCCAGTTGCGCACGCGCCTGCTGGTGGCGGCCGACGGCAGCCGGTCGCTGGCGCGCGCCGCTCACGGCATCGGCACCGACGAACACGACTACGGCCAGACCCTGGTGGTCTGCAGCCTGGCGACCGACCGCGCGCCCGACGGCACCGCCTATGAGCGCTTCAGCGCCCAGGGCCCGGTGGCCCTGCTGCCGATGGCCGGCGGCCACTACGGCGCCATCTGCGGCGTCGCGCGCGACGATGCCGGGCGCGTGCTCGCCCTGGATGACGCCGCCTATTCCGACTACTTCCAGCAGCGCTTCGGCTGGCGCGCCGGCCGCGTGCGACGCGTCGGCGCCCGCAGCGGCTACCCGCTCGCCCGCATCGTCGCCGAGCGCATCACCGCGCCCCGGCTGGTGGTGATGGGCAACGCCGCCCAGACCCTGCACCCGATCGGCGCCCAGGGCTTCAACCTGGGCCTGCGCGACGCGCTGTCGCTGGCCGAAACCCTTGCCGGCGACGATCCCGGCGCGCCGGCCCTGCTTTCGGCCTACGCCGCGATGCGCCGCGAAGACCGCGAACGCACCCTGGCCTTCAGCGATGGCCTGGCGCGGGCCACCGCCAACCCGGGCCTGCCGATGCACATGCTGCGTTCGCTGGGCCTGCTGGCGCTGGGGCACCTGCCGGGGCTGGCCGATCCGCTGGTCGCCGGCGCCATGGGCTTCCGCGGCCGCGTGCCGGCACTCTCGCGGGGCCTGGCATGAGCCGGCGCAGCGGATTCGACCTGGTGGTGATCGGCGCGGGCGTCGTCGGCAGCGCCGCCGCCCTGGCCGCGGCGCGCGACGGCCAGCGCGTGGCCCTGGTCGAGGCGCAGGCAGCTGGCCCCTGGCGCGCCGATGCGCCCGACCTGCGGGTCTACGCCTTCGCCCCCGACAACGCCGGGCTGCTGGACGACCTCGGCGTCTGGCCGTCGGTGTTGGGCGCCCGTGCCCATCCCTATCGGCGCATGCGCGTCTGGGATGCCGCCGGCGGCGGTGAATTGGCCTTCGATGCCGACGCCCTGGGCCGCGACGCGCTCGGCCACATCGTCGAACACGGCCTGTTGGTCGACCGGCTGTGGGCGGCCTGCGGCCGCGAAGCCCTGCTGCAGCGGATCCACCCGGCGCGCCTGGCCGCGATCGAACAGGACGAAGAGACGGCGACCGCGGTGCTCGACGACGGCCAGCGCCTGCGCACGCGCCTGCTGCTGGGGGCCGACGGCGCGGCGTCGCGGGTGCGCGAACTGGCGGCGCTCGACGGCGAACGGCACGACTACGGCCAGCGCGGCCTGGTCGCCTACGTGGCCACCGAACACCCGCACGAAGACACCGCCTGGCAGCGTTTCCTGCCGACCGGGCCGCTGGCCTTCCTGCCCTGTGGCGACGGCCGCAGTTCCATCGTCTGGACCCTGCCCGACGACGAGGCACAGCGCCTGCTGGCCGCCGACGACGCCGCGTTCCGGCGCGAACTCACCCGCGCCTTCGATGCCCGGCTGGGCGAGGTCGACGCGGTGTCCACACGCGCCGCGTTCCCACTGCGGCGCCAGCTGGCGAAGGGCTACGTCTCCGGCCGCGTGGCTCTGGTGGGTGACGCGGCGCACGTGGTGCACCCGCTGGCGGGGCAGGGCGTGAACCTGGGGCTGCGCGACGTGTCGGCCCTGCGCGCCGCCTGGCGCGACGCGCAGGCGCGCGGCGTCGACGTCGCGGCGCCGCACCGCCTGGCGCGCTGGGCCCGCGGCCGGCGCAGCGACAACACCGTCGCCGCCTACGCCTTCGAGGCGATCAACCGCGGTTTCAGCAACGACGGAATGCTGCCCACCCTGCTGCGTGGCCCTGCGCTGGGCCTGGCCGGCCGGCTGCCGCCGCTGACCCGTGCGCTCTGGAAACACGCCGCCGGCCTGTGAGCCGGCAAGGAAGGACCGCCGTGAAGATCATCCGCAGCCGCGAGTTCACCGCCGACCGCGCCTGGGGCGCGCTCGACATCGCCAACATGGGCGGCATCACCACCCGCCTGCACTGGACCGACCAGCCCTACCGCTGGCACGTCAACGACGGCGAGGAGGTGTTCGCCGTGCTCGATGGCCGGGTGCAGATGCGCTACCGCGAGGCGGGCCGGGAGCACTCGACGATCCTGGAGACCGGCGACGTGTTCCATGCCTCGGTGGGCACCGAACACGTGGCCCATCCGATCGGTCCGGCGCGCATCCTGGTGGTGGAGTCCGAAGGCAGCGCCTGAGCCGACACCGGCCGTGAATGAAAAAGGCCGGGGAAACCCGGCCTTTTCCGGATCCTGCGGGAGGGTCCGTTACGCCGCTTCGGCCTGCGGTTTGCGCGGGCCTTCGCGCAGGGCGACGCGGATGTTGTCGATCACCAGGTCCACCTCGGCGCTGGTGACGTTGAAGTGCGGGGTGAAGCGCAGCGAGTTGGTGCCGCCGTGGATCACGCCGATGCCGCGTTCGCGCATGAACTCCTCGGTGGAACCGGCGCCGTAGCACTTGAACGACGGGTCGAGCTCGCAGGAGAACAGCAGGCCGGTGCCCTGGATCTTGGTGATCAGGCCGCCGCCCAGTTCGTCGCGCAGCTTCGCCAGCTTGTCCAGGAACTCCTGGCCACGCTCGCGGATGTTACGGCGCAGCGCCGGCGTCAGCAGGCCCAGCACGGTAGAGGCGATGTCGAGCGCGCGCGGGTTGGCGGTCATGGTGTTGCCGTACACGCCCTTGCGGTAGAGACCGGCGGCGCGTTCGTTCACGGCGAGCACGCTCAGCGGGTACTGGCCGCCGTTGAGGGCCTTGGAATAGGTCTCCATGTCCGGCGCCTCCAGGCCCTCGAAGCCCGGGTAGTCGACGATCGACAGTACGCCGTGGGCGCGCAGGCCGGCCTGGATCGAATCCACCAGCAGCAGGGTGCCGTGGGCCTTGGTCAGCTCGCGCGCGGCGGCGTAGAACTCCGGCGGCACGGCGCGGCCCGGGTCGCCTTCGCCCATCACCGGTTCCAGGAACATCGCCTCGAAGTACCAACCGTTGGCCTCGGCGTCGGCGAAGGCCTGCTTCAGGCCCTCGATCGAATACGGTTCGATGGTGATGAGCTGGTCGTTGTGGTGCTTGTAGCTGGCCAGGTGCTGCTGGTAGGTCTTGCGCGAGGAATCGGAATACAGCGCCGGCAGCTCGGTGCGGCCGTGGAAGGCGCCCTTGACCGCGATGCGCTTGACGCGCTTGCCGGCGTGGCGGCCGCCCGCGTCGGTGTGCAGCTTGGTGTTGACGTCGGCGATGCGGCCGGCCAGCGACACCGACTCGGAGCCGGAGTTGAGACACATGAAGCGCACGTAGGGGCAGCCGCCGCGGCTGTGGCCGATCTCGGCGCGCAGCGCGCGCACCAGGCGCAGCTGCGACAGCGAGGGCGTCATCACGTTGGCCAGCACCTGGGGCCTGGCCATCGCGGCGAGGATGGCTTCCGGCGTGTGGCCAAAACCGAGCATGCCGTAGCCGCCGGAGTCGTGCAGCA
>CAMLKR010000012.1 GCA_946480565.1 uncultured Arenimonas sp.
CTTTCGATCCTGGACCTGGCCCCGGTCACCGAGGGCAGCACGCCCGCCCGGACCTTCGCCAATTCGCTGGACCTGGCCCGCCACGCCGAGCGCCTGGGCTACCGGCGCTACTGGCTGGCCGAACACCACAACATGCCCGGCATCGCCAGCGCCGCCACGGCCGTGCTGATCGGGCACATCGCCGCCGGAACCTCGTCCATCCGGGTCGGCTCCGGCGGCGTGATGCTGCCCAACCACGCGCCCCTGCAGGTGGCCGAGCAGTTCGGCACGCTCGGCACTCTGTTCCCTGGCCGCATCGACCTGGGCGTGGGCCGTGCCCCGGGCACCGATTCCGCCGCGGCCCGGGCGCTGCGCCGCTACTACCAGAACGCCGATCAGTTTCCGGCCGACGTCGCCGAACTGCTGGCCTATTTCGAACCGGCGCGCGAAGGCCAGGCGGTTCGCGCGGTGCCGGGCGAGGGTGTCGAGGTCGAGGCCTGGATCCTGGGCTCGAGCCTGTTCGGTGCGCGCCTGGCCGCGGCCCTGGGGCTTCCGTATGCCTTCGCTTCGCATTTCGCGCCCGATGCGCTGGATACCGCAGTCGCGATCTACCGCCGCGAATTCCGCGCGTCCACGCGGCTGTCGGCGCCGCACGTGATGCTGGCCCTGAACGTGGTGGCGGCCGAGGACGATGCCGAGGCCGGCCGCCTGTTCACCACCCAGCAGCAGGCCTTCGTCAACCTGCGCCGTGGCCGCCCCGGCCTGGTGCCGCCGCCGCTGGCGACGGCCGAGGCGATCCATGCCTACTGCAGCCCGCACGAGAAGCTCGGCATCGACGCCGCGCTGGCCTGCGCCGTGGTCGGCAGCGTAGCGACGGTGCGGGCGGGCCTGCGCGATTTCATCCACCGCCACCGCCCGGACGAACTCATGCTGACCGCGAACATCTTCGACCATGCGGCCCGCGTCCGGTCCTTCGAACTCGCGATGGACGCCGCCCTCGGCTGAGGCAAAAAAGAGAAGGCCGCCCCCGGGGGAGGGCGGCCCTCGGCCACGCACGGCTCAACGCTGGTAGGCGACCGTCTCGTCCTGCAGGCGCACGTCCACCAGGACGCGGACGTTCCGGCCCGGACGGGTGCGGGTCACGGCCTGGTAGGACTGGCCGGCATAACGGTAGGTGATGTTGTAGCCGCCCTGGCCGGAATAGCGATTGCGGTCCTGGGTGGTGCGGCAGCGGCGGACGATTCCGCTGTCGTCGCGATAGCGGTCGTGGCCGTCGGCGGTGCCGACCTTGCTGCCGAGCATGCCGCCGATCACGGCGCCGGCCACGGTGGCCGCCGTGCGGCCGCGGCCGTCGCCAACCTGGTTGCCCACCGCGCCTCCGACCACGGCGCCGATGACGGCACCACCGACGTTGCGACGGTTGTCATCCTGGTACAGGCGGCCGTTGTCGTCGCGGTAGTAGGCGTCTTCATAGCGGTTGGACTGTTCGTTCCAGCATTCCTGGCGCTGGTAGGCGCCCGCGCGGTTGTCCAGGCGCTCGACCCGCGTCACCTGGGCCATGTCGCTGCGCGGCGAATAGTCGGCGTAGCGACCGCCATTGCGGTCGTCGTGGCGGTTGTCGTGGCGATTGTCGTAGCGCGGCGGGTCGTACTGCTGTGCGCCCACGGGCAGGGTGCCCAGGCCGGTGGCGAGGGCGAGGGAGATCAGGCTGAGGCGGTTCATGCTGCGGTACTCCTGGCGCGAGGGCGCGCCGATGCGGTCGTGCCGACGGTGTATCGGCAGGTGCCCAGGCTAGGCCGGGCTGGTCGGGAAGTCGGTGCGCTGTCGCACCGAGCGGGCCACCGTGTCCCTGCCGGTGCGTCCCCGTTCACCTTCCGGCCGCGGCCTGGCCCCCGGGCGCGTCATAATGGCGCCTTGCCGCGGACGACCTCCATTACATGAAGACCCCCAAGGGCCTGCAGCCCCTGATCGACGACGGCGTCATCGACGAGGTGTTGCGCCCGCTCAAGAGCGGCAAGGAAGCCTCGGTCTACGTCGTGCGCTCCGGCGACCGGGTGCTCTGCGCCAAGGTCTACAAGGACATGGCCCAGCGCAGCTTCCAGGCCCGCGTGGTCTACCAGGAAGGCCGCAAGGTGCGCGGCAGCCGCCAGCAGCGGGCGATGGGCAAGGCCACCAAGTTCGGCAAGCGCGAGGCCGAGACCGCGTGGAAGAACACCGAGGTGGACGCGCTCTACCGCCTGGCCGAGGCCGGCGTGAACGTGCCGCGGCCGCATGGCCACTTCCACGGCGTGCTGCTGATGGACCTGGTCACCGACGCCGACGGCCACAGCGCGCCGCGGCTGGGCGAGGTCGAACTCGAGCCGGACCAGGCGCGCGGCTACCATGGGCGCCTGGTGCGGGACGTGGTGCGCATGCTCTGCCTGGGCCTGGTCCACGGCGACCTGTCCGAATACAACGTGCTGGTGGCCGCCGACGGCCCCGTGCTGATCGACTTCCCGCAGGTGCTCAGCGCCACCGGCAACAATGCCGCGCGCGCCCTGCTGCTGCGCGACGTGCACAACGTGCGCGACAGCCTGGCCCGGTTCGCCCCCGAGCTCGCCGACAGCCACTTCGGCGAAGAGATGTGGGCGCTTTACGAGAAGGGCGAGCTGCGCCCCGACAGCGCGCTCACCGGCCGCTTCGTGTTCGAAGAGGGTGACGCGGACGTGGACGCCGTGCTCCACTCGATCGAGGATGCCCGCCAGGAGGCGATCATCCGCCAGCAGGGCCGCGAGGCGGCCGAGCAGGACTGACCGGAGGCCGCGAAGCGCCATGAAACGACGACTGATCCTCGCGGCATTGATCCTTCTGGCCTGGCTGGCCTTCTTCGCCTGGCAGGGGCGCAGCATCTCCGCCCTGACCGGGGCCTGAGCGCGCGCGCTGGCGGCCGGTCGGTCGCCGCTGCGGTTAGTCCAGCGGAAAACCGAGCAGGCGGCCCTCCAGCGTGCTGACGACCACGGTGTCGCCCGCCGCGGCCGGCGATCCGGCGATGCCCCATTGGTGCGCCCCCGAATCCGCCAGCGGCCAGCGCCGGAGCAGGGCGCCGCTCCGGCGGTCCAGCACGCTGAAGCTGGCGGCGTGGTCGATGAAATAGGGTTTGCCGCCGGCCACGCCGACGTAGATCCGGTCGCCGACCACCAGCGGCGTTCCCCAGGTCCAGCCGTGGACGTCGGTGCGCCAGAACACGCGGCCGCTGGCCGGATCGATGGCGCTTACGCGGCGCAGGTCGGACGAGCCGATGTAGATGACGCCGTCCACCACCACCGGCGTCGCTTCGACCCAGGAGCCCCAGAAGTAGAGGCGCCATGCCTGCGCGCCGGTGGCGGCGTCGAGCGAGTACAGCCCGCCGCCCCGGTTTCCGACCAGCACGCGGCCGGCATGGACCACCGGACGCGCATCGATGTCGGCCCCGGTGTCGAAGACCCACTCGGACTTTCCCGTCCGGCGGTCCAGGGCATGCACCTTGCCGCCGGCGGCACCGAAGATCACCTGGGTGCCGTGGATGGCCGCGCCGTTGCGGATTTTTCCGGCCGCCTCGAAGCGCCAGCGCCGTTCGCCGGTGGCGGCGTCGATGGCATGGAAGCCCCCGTCGCCGGCGCCGATGTACACGACGCCGTCCGCCAGCACCGGTGCAGGCGCCTGCCAGTCCCAGTCGAACAGGGCCGGGTGCGGCAGCACCCGGGGCACCGCCGCGTCGCCCAGGTCGGCGCGCCACACCGGCCGCCCGTCGGCGCGCGCTAGCTTGTGCAGGAAACCGTCGCTGGCGACATAGACCGCGTCGTCCGTGACCAGGGCATCGCCGTAGAGGGGGCGGCCGACGCCCTGC
This sequence comes from uncultured Arenimonas sp., assembly GCA_946480565.1. The sequence continues at coordinate 3,845 of CAMLKR010000012.1, forward strand.
GTCCATCGCAGGCGGCCGTCGCGTGCATCCACGGCGTTTACCGTGCCGCCGCTGGTGCCGACGTAGGCGATGCCGTCGCGGACCACGGGCGAGGCATGGATCTGGCCGCCGAGCCGGATCTCCCAGCGCGGGCCCGGGCCGGTCGGGACGGCGGGCAGCGGCGCGGGCTGCGGAAGCGTTTCCACGCGCTCGAACCGGGCGGGACTGTCGGGACCGGGGTAGTGGCCCACCAGGGCGCCGTCGCGCAGCGTCAGCGACAGCGCGAGTCCCTCGTGGCTGATGCCGTCGCCGTCGCGATGCACGTCGCCCCCCGGATCGGCTCCGTAGTAATTCGACACCGGCTGGGTCAAGCGCAGGCGCAGGGTTCCCTTCGCATCGCGCAGGAACTCCAGGCCGACCTCGACCCGCTCGCGGTCGCTGCCGACCCGGCCCAGCCAACGCCCTTCGACCGGGTCGGCGGCGGACACCGTGGACAGCCAGAGCAGCGTGACCAGGCATGCAACGAAACGCGGAAGGGGCGGGGCGAACGAGGGCGACATGGCGGGCCTCCGGTGGGGTCAGGCCACGATAGGCGCGCGGCGTCGCCAGTCCCCATGCCGGAAGTGGCTGGCGCCGCATGCCCCGGCCGCCGGATTTGGCGGTTTCCGTGCCGGGCCTGTCCAATGCCCGGGCCGGGTTTTGTGACCGCCTCGGTGGGCGTGCGGCCCGGCTTGGGCTAGATTGCGGGAGTCAACCGGCCCGGAAGGGGGAGTGAATGGGCGGCGAGTCCGGCGCGAAGGCGCGCATCCTGGTCGTGGACGACTCCAAGCTGATGCGCAAGGCCGCGCTGAAGATGCTGGGCGACGAGTTCGACGTCGTCACCGCCGACGACGGCGTCGAGGCCTGGGACCTGCTGGAGCAGGACGCTTCGATCCGGGTCGTGTTCACCGACCTCAACATGCCGCGCCTGGACGGCTACGAGCTGCTCAGGCGCGTGCGTGCCGCCGCGGACCCGGGCGTGCAGGGCCTGCCCGTCATCGTCGTCACCGGCGCCGAGAATGACGAGGCCGCGCGCATGCAGGCGCTGGACACCGGCGCCACCGATTTCATCACCAAACCCTTCACCACCAGCGACCTCGTGGCCCGCGCCCGCGCCCACGCCACCCACCAGCGCGTGACCCGCGAGCTGCAGGCGCAGTCCATGGTCGACAGCCTGACCGGCCTGGCCAACAAGGCCGGCCTGCTCGACCGGCTGCAGCAGGACATCGCCTACGCCCGCCGCCACAACCAGCCGCTGAGCCTGGTGCGGCTGGAGATCGAGGATTTCCGCCGCTTCTTCCTCTACTACGGCCGCGAACTGGCCGATGCCCTGGTGCTGCAGGTCGCGCGCCTGGTCCGCGCCCGCATCCGCAAGGAGGACACCGCGGCCCGCATCGGCCTGGGCGGATTCGCGCTGTCGCTGCCGGGCGGCCAGGCCGAGGGCATCGCCGGGATGATCGAGCGCCTGCGCATCGAGATCAGCGCGCAGGCGCCGCGGGATGAAGACGGCAAGATGATCGAGGTCGCGCTGCGCGCCGCGGTGCTGGCCCCGGACCTGGGCGGCGGGCCCGGCGCCCAGGCGGTGTTCGATCAGTGCCAGGCGCTGCTGGAGGCCACCGCCGTCGCATTGCCCGCGCCGAGGGAATCGGCTGCACCGGAGTCGCCGCCGCCGGCGGTGGTCGTCGTGGAGATCGCCGCGCCTGTCCCGGTGGCGCCGGACGCCGTTGCCGAGCCGGTGGCCGAACCCGCTGCGCCGTCCGCGCCACCGGCGCCCGCACCTGCACCCGCACCCGCACCCGCCGCGGCGGCAGCGCCCGCCCCGGCCGAACCGCTGCGCCTGGACCCGCTGTTCGACCAGCTGGCGCGAGGCGACAGCCAGCCGATCCTGCAGAAGCTGCCGTTGGTGATCGCGCGCCTGCTGCCCTTGTTCCGCCTGCTGGGCCCGAACCAGCGCGCCCAGCTGATCCAGTTCCTTCAGAAGCTCGGTTAGGCCGGGTCCATCACCCGCGCCAGTCCCGAGACGCGGATCGAGCCGCCGCGCTCCGGGCCGATGTCGGCGCGCAGCCGCGAACGCTGGCCCATGTCCTCGCCCTGCACCAGGGTGATGGCGCCGCCGTGCGGCCAGTCCAGGTCCCTCAGGTAGCCGGCGAGGGCGGCGGTGGAGGCGCCGGTGGCGGGGTCCTCGTAGACGCCGCCGGAGGCGAAGGCGTTGCGGGTATGGAAGTGGCGCTCGTTCTCGGCGAACGCCAGCGCGATGGTGACCAGCCCGGCCCGATCCATCAGCCGGCGGCCCGCGTCCAGGTCGTAGGACATCGCGCGCAGGGCCCCGCGGTCGCGCAGCGCCAGCAGCAGGTGGTCGGCGCCGCCGTGGACGCGGGCGGGCGGCAGGCGCGGGTCGAGGTCACCCGGCTTGTAGCCGAACAGCGCCAGCGCGTCGGCCACCAGTTCCGGTGGCGCCGCTTCGCTGCGGGTCGGCGGCGACTGCAGGGCCGCGGCGAACCGGCCGTCCGGCTCACGGCGGCCTTCGACGGTGATGCGGGCCTGGTTGAGCGTCAGCGCGTACACGCCGTCGCCATGGTCCATCGCCAGCGCCGCGCCCAGGGCGATGGTGGCGTGGCCGCAGAAGGGCACCTCCGATTCCGGCGAGAAGTAGCGGACGCGGAAACCATCGCCGACCGGTGCCGCGAACGCGGTTTCCGAAAAACCGACCTCGGCGGCGATGCGCTGCATGGCCGCCGCATCGGGCAGGTCGCGGGAAAGGTGCACGCCGGCGGGGTTGCCGCCGGTGGGGCCATCGGAGAAGGCGGCGATGCGGCGAAGGCTCATGGGCTGGATCCGGTTTTGTCTGCGCCCATCATGGTGTCGGCGACTGTTCGGGGAAGCCCCGTGGCCGCAACAGTGTGGAGCCGTGCCGACCGCCCGGTCCGACGGTGCCGGGGACCCCAGGCGCAAGGCACGCGGATCGCGGCGCGCGGGTCAGGTCGGCAAGGGGGCGGTCGCGCGCGCGGCATCCTCGCGGACAGCGCGGCAGTACGGGCCCGCCATCAGGAAGCGCCGGCAGGCCTGCGGACGCAGCGCGTAGATGCCGCAGCGGCCGTCGTCGGCCAGCGCCACGCAATAGCCGTCGGCGCGGTGCGCCATCGAGCGCAGGCCGCCGGCGCCCGTGGCGACCAGTTCGGCCGGCACCGCCTCGTCGCCCGGCGTCAGCACCACCGTCAGGCGGCAGCACAGGCCGGTGCAGGTGTCGCAGTGCGCGGCCGGCTCCGGCGCGGGGCGGCTTCCGATCAGGCGCGGTGCGGGACCGGGCAGGGGTTTCATCGGCGGTAGCTCAGCAGGCGGCCGCGGAAAGGCGCCACGTCGCCGTCGTCGAAGGCGCTGCGCACTTCGTCCACGCTGAAACCCTGGTCGAGCAGGGCGGTGGTGAAGGCGCCGCTGTTGCCGCGGCCCGGGTCGGTGATCAGCACTTCGGCATCGGGGCGGGCGTGGTTGGCGATCAGGGCGGCGATCTGCGCGGCGTGCCCGCGCTCGTAGAGCAGGTCGCTGCCGATGATCAGGTCGAACCGGCCGAGCCGGGGCTGGGGCAGGGTCCAGGCCAGGTCCAGGTAGGCCGGCGTGGGCAGGCCGTTGAGCGCGGCGTTGTAGGTCAGGAACTCCTCGGCCAGCGGGTGGTGGTCGCTGGCGGTGATGTCGGCCTGGCGACGCTGCAGCACCAGGCTGGACAGCCCAAGTCCGCAGCCGAGCTCCAGGATGCGCTTGCCGGCGACCTCGAAGCCGCACATGGCCTGGGCCAGCACCCGGCTCGCCGGCCAGACCTGGCCGAACAGGCTCCACTGCGCCGAGGAGATGCCGGCGCGGTCGGCCAGGCCGTGCGGATCGGCGAACTGCTGAAGGTCGCTCAGCGCGCGGATGCGGTAGTCGTGGCCGCCGAAACGCAGGGTGAGCAGGCGGGTGGTGTAGCCCGGCATGGGCGCTCCCGTGGGGGCGTCGTCCCGGGGCCGGGACGTGAACGCGGAAGGGAGCGAAACGAGGGGGCCGCGGGGCCCGGGCGTGACGCGCTCGTGGAACGATGGCGCGGGGCCATCTTACGCCCTCGGGCGCCTGCCGTGCGTGCGCCGTGGGCGGAGCGGGAGGCTCAGGCCGGCCGGGCGGCGATCTGGCGCAGGCCCGAGACCATCGCCTCGTAGGTCATGGCGCCGTTGATGCGGTGCCTGGCGTTGATCACCAGGGTCGGCACCTCGAACACCATCAGCTTGCGGTAGTGCACTTCGATGGTGCGCACCTCGTCGGCGAACTGCTCGCTGGCCAGCACGGCGTACGCCGCCGCTGCATCCAGGCCCGCTTCGCCGGCGATCCGGGCCAGGACCTCGCGCGAGGACAGGTTCTCGCCGCGGTTGGCGCCGGCGTCGGCCAGCGCCAGGTACAGGGCGCGGGCGGCGTTCTGGCGTCCGGCCCAGCGCATCAGCCGGTGCGCGTCGAAGGTGTTGTGCACCCGGCGCTCGGGGTTGGCGGTGAACTCGATGCCGATCGCGCGGGCGCGGGCCTGCGCCAGCATCTGGTTGTCCAGCGTCTGCGAGGCGGTCCACTGCAGCCGGCGCGCCAGGCCTTCGGCCACGGTTTCACCCTCGGGGCCCAGCGTGGGCGAGAGTTCGAAGGGCTGGAACTGGATCTCCGCCTTCACTTCGTTGCGCAGCGACATCAGCGCGCGCTCGAGCGTGACCAGGGCGATCACGCACCAGGGGTGGGCGATCTCGGCCAGGAAGTCGATGACGAGCGGAACGGGGCGTTGGGCGGTGGACATGGCGTCGGTCTGGAAGAGAAGGCGGGCAGTTTAAGCGGTCCGGGCCTTGCCGTGGCCGCGCAGCTTGCGCCACGCGGTCACCGCCAGCACCACGACGATGCCGGTGAGGATGCCGACCACGGCGTCGGCGGTCATCGAAACCAGGGTGCCCAGCCCGCCTTCCGGCGCCAGGCCCTGGACGAAGTGGTGGATCGCGGGGATCGCGTGCGCCAGGATGCCGCCGCCGACCAGGAACATGGCCGCGGTGCCGGCCACCGACAGGAACTTCATCAGCCACGGCGCGGCGCGCAAGATGCCGCGGCCGAGGGCCCGCTTGAACCGGCGCAGCCCGCCGTCGCCCGGCAGCTGGCTCAGGTACAGGCCGCTGTCGTCGAGCTTGACGATGCCGGCGACCAGACCATAGACGCCCACCGTCATGATGACGGCGATGGCCACCAGCACGCCGACCTGGGTGGCGAAGTCCTTGCCGGCGACGGTGCCCAGGCTGATCACGATGATCTCGGCCGACAGGATGAAGTCGGTGCGGATGGCGCCCTTGATCTTGTCCTTCTCGTGCGCGACCAGGTCGATGTTCTCGTCCGCCACCGCCACCACCAGCTCGGCGTGGTGCTTCGCTTCCTCGGCCTTGCCGTGCAGGAACTTGTGCGCGAGCTTCTCGACGCCTTCGTAGCAGAGGAAAGCGCCGCCGATCATCATCAGGGTGGTGATGATCGGCAGGCCGAAGCCGCGCGAGTGCAGCCAGCCCTCGAAGGCGCTGATCGCCAGCGCCGCCGGCACCAGGATCAGCTTGTTGACCGACGATCCCTTGGCCACCGCCCAGACCACCGGCAGTTCGCGCTCGGGTTTCACGCCCGCCACCTGCTGGGCGTTCAGCGCCAGGTCGTCGCCGAGCACGCCGGCGGTCTTCTTGGTCGCGACCTTGGTCATCACCGACACGTCGTCGAGGATGGTGGCGATGTCGTCGAGCAGGGCGAGCAGGCTGGAGGCCATGGGAAATCCGGTCGGGTGCGATGGCCGATTCTCGCATTCCCGCGCGGGCCAGCGGGAGGGGCGCCGGATTCGCCTTTTTTGCGAGGCCCCGGGCCGGGGCCTCAGGGTTCGATGACCCGCTCCAGCACGAGGTCGGCCTCTTCTTCCGAGACGATGCGCAGCGCGCGGCCCTGCGCGTCCAGCTCGAAGCGCAGCGGTGCGAGGCCGCCGTCGGGCCAGTAGCGCAGGTCCGAGAGCGGAATCAGGTGCAGTTCGCCTGGGCGCCCGGGCTCGCGGGCCAGCAGCCGGTCGCCGTCGCGGACGATGTCCATCGCCCAGTCGTAGCGCTCGTTGTGGAAGCGACCGACCAATGCGTCGAAGCGCGCCGGGTCGACCGGTGCCGCAGCGGGCAGCTCGATACGGTTGCGCTCGCCCAGTCCGTGCTCCTGGCCGCAGACCGCGCACATCGTCGGCGCCGCCTGGTTGCTGACCCAGTGCGCGATCGGCGGCCGGCTGGCCAGCCAGGCGTGCAGGGCGCGCAGGTCGGTGCCGTCGAGTTTTCCAAAGGCCACCCAGGGCATCAGGGCATGGGTGGTGCCGCCCTTGCCGGTGCGGATGATCTGGATGAAGGATTCGGCGTCGTAGTCCACGCCCGAAGGGTGCGGATTGAGATTGCTGCTGTGGGCCTTGTGCTCGCCGCGTTCGATCAGGTTGCCGCCTGCGTAGAGCCCCGCCAGGCGCGGGGCCTCCCAGCCGGTGTGGCAGCCACTGCAATCAGCCAGGCTGGCCAGATGGCGGCCGCGTTCGGCCGGGGTGGCGAATTCCGGCGCTGGTATCGGTTCGCGGATGGCGCGCGGGGCCGATGCGAATCGTTTCAGCTCCTCGTCGCTCAATTGGGTTTTGGGCAGTTCGTTGCGCACCGGCGTGAGCGTGCGCAGCCAGACCACGACCGAGGCCAGGTCCTCGTCGCTCAGATGCGAGAACGAGCGGTACCACATCGCCGGATGCAGCACCCGGCCGTCGTGGCCGATGCCCTCGCGGATCGCGCGGGCCAGCATGTCGTCGCTCCAGCGGCCGGTGCCGGTCTCAAGGTCGGGCGTGAGGTTGGCGGCGACCAGGCGCCGGCCCTTGCCGTCGTCGCGCCAAACCAGGCCGGCCCCTTCGCGGCCGGCCTTGGGCGGCGCACCGGGCTGCTCCCAGTCGCGTTCGGAGTGGCAGATCAGGCACTGCAGCAGGCCCTCGCCCAGGTAGCGGCCGCGGTCGCGGCGCGCGGCGGTGGCTTCGAAGACGCGGTCGCTCAGCGGGCGGACCGAGGTGCCTTCGGGCACGGCGACCTGCGGGAAGGCCGGTGCGGCGGGTGCCGCCGGGGGCGTCGGTGCCTGGCCGCAGGCCACGAGACCGGCGCCCACCAGCATCAGCCAGGCCACTCCTCGTTCCGCCGACCATGCCTTCATCGCCTGCTCCCCGTGGACGTCGAACAGGAGAACGGCGTCCGGCCGGGTTCCGGGTCAGCGGCTCAGGCCCATTCGCGAGACGGCAGCACCAGGCGCCGCGCGGGGCGGCCCACCAGGTCCAGGAAGGCTTCGAAGGCGGGACCGGCCTGCCGCTGCAGCGGCGCGGCGCGTTCGCGCGTGTGTTCGCGGATCGCCTCGCGGCCGTGCGGCAGGGCGGGGTGGCAGAGCTCGTCGGCGTGGTCGGGTTTCTCCAGCCAGCGTTCGATCAGCGGCTCGTCCACTTCGGGGTGGAACTGCAGGCCGTAGGCGTTTTCGCCCCAGCGGAAAGCCTGCTGCTCGCAGGTGTCGGTGCGCGCCAGCTGCACGGCGCCGGCGGGCAGGTCGAAGGTATAGCCGTGCCACTGGAACACCGGCGTGCGCGGCGCCAGCTTGCCCAGCATCGGGTCGGCCTGGCCGGCGTCGGTCAGATGCAGGTCGTACCAGCCGATCTCGGGCCGCTCGTGCCGGCGCACCGGTGCGCCCAGCACGTGCGCCAGCAGCTGGGCGCCCAGGCAGATGCCCAGCACCGGCTTGCCCTGGCGCAGGGCCTGTTCGATCACCCGCAGTTCGGTGCGCAGGTGCGGGCGCCGGTCCTGGTCCTCGACGTTCATCGGTCCGCCCAGCACGACCAGGCCGCGGTAGCGGTCGATGCTGGGCTGGGCGCCGGGATCGCGCTCGAAGTTGACGAAGCGGATGCGGTGGCCGCGCCGGCGGATCAGCGGATCCAGCGTACCCAGGGGCTCGGCGGCGACGTGTTGGAAAACCAGCAGGCGGGACATGGCGATGAGGGTGAAAGGACAGCGCCACGAGACCCGAAGCATCGAAGAAGATCAAGCCGGTCGCGGGAATACCCCGATTCGCCGCAGGCATGAGCGCCGGCCCTTGCCAGCCGGGCAGGGCCGGCGGCTAAATCGGCCCAGGCCAGAGGGAGACACCGACCATGCGCATTCGCCTGCTTGCCGCCGCCCTGCTGCTGTCCGGCGTCCTGCCGGCCCAGGCCGCGGTCAAGGACAGCAGCCCCAGCGGCTTCACCATCGAAAACAGCGAGGTGGTGCCGGTGGACGCCAACGCCGCCTGGAAGGCCCTGGTGGACGATGTCGGCCGCTGGTGGCCGGCCGACCACACCTGGTGGGGCGACGCCTCGAAGCTGTCGATCGTGCCGCGGGTCGGCGGCTGCTTCTGCGAAATCGCCGGCGACCAGCAGGCCTGGCACATGTCGGTGACCTTCGTCGACCCTGGCAAGACCCTGCGCCTGACCGGCGGCCTGGGTCCGCTGCAGGGCATGGGCCTGCACGGCGCGCTGGAGTTCCGGCTGGCGCCGGCCGAAGGCGGCGGCACCCGCATCACGCTCTGGTACCGCGCCGGCGGCTACACGCCGGACGACCTGTCGAAGTTCGCGCCGGTAGTGGACCGGGTGCAAGGGCTGCAGCTGGGCGGCCTGGCGAAATTCCTGCGCGAACGGGCGGCGGTGCCGGAGGAAGAGGTCTAGGTCAGAAGCGGTCGTTGACCGGCAGGTAGCGCCAGAAGCCGGGCGGCGTTTTCGCCAGCCCGACCCGGCCCACGCGCAGCCGCCGGATCGCCGTGGCGCGCAGCCCGACCTCTTCGCACAGGTGCGCGATCAGGCCCGGGCGCACGGCCTTGATGGCGAAACGCAGCCGCGCCTCGCTCTGCCAGCTGACCTTGAACGCAGGCACCGGCCAGCCCTGGAAGCTCGTGCCGCCGGTGAGCCGGCTCCAGCCGTAGGGCGCAAGTTCGCCCTCGACGTCCACCACGATCTCCTGCTCGAGCCGGGCGCCGTCCTCCTTCAGCCGATGCAGCACGCGGCCGTCCTGGCTGAAGATGGCCAGGCCGCTGGCGCCCGGCTCCATCGGCAGGGCTTCGGCCAGGCGCGGGAAATGGCGCTTGAGCAGGCGCCAGCCGGAGGGGTCCTCGGGCCAGTGGTTCTCCGGGCGCAGGTATTCGGCGGCGTTGGCGCCGGCGGGCAGGTTCAGCAGGATCGTGGCGGGTTCGGGCGCGGTGAGTCTGGCGTCCGGGTCGATCTCGACGTGCTGGTTGGTGACTTTGAACTGCGGCTCTTCGACCACTTCGCCGTCCACCCGCACCCAGCCGCCCTGGACGTAATGCTCGGCCTCGCTGCGCGAGCAGCCGGTGAGTTCGACGACGCGTTTTGCGAGGCGCTGGCCGTCGGGGGAATCGGTGGGGGTGTCGGACATGCGCCATTGTAGGCGCCTGCGCCGGGTCGTGCCGGCGCAGGACGCAGGTGGCGCGGCGGATCAGCCCTTGGAAGCCTTCTTCTGCTGCTTGGCTTCGCGCTTTTCCTTCAGCGACTTCTCCGGCTTCTTCTTTTCGGTCTTCTTCTGGTTCAGGCCCTTGGCCATGGTGTGCTCCTGATCGGTGGCGGCCCGGCTTCGCAGGCCGGGTCCGGGGCGATCATGCCGGGACGGCGCGGGTTTTGCCACGGGCGCAAGCGGTCCACAATGCCGGCATGACCCAGACCCTCGGTGCCCTGTCCCTGCTGGTGCGCGACTACGACGAGGCGATCGCCTGGTTCGTGGGCAGACTTGGCTTCCGGTTGCTGGAGGACACGCCGCGCGGCCCCGGCAAACGCTGGGTGCGGGTAGCGCCGCCCGGGGCGACCGAAACCTGCCTGCTGCTGGCGCAGGCCGCCAGCGAAGAACAGCGGGCCCTGGTCGGCCGACAGGGCGCCGGGCGTGTCTGGCTGTTCCTGCACACCGACGACTTCGCCCGCGACCACGCCCGTTTGCTGGCCGCCGGCGTGCGTTTCGCCGAGGCGCCGCGCCACGAGGACTACGGCAGCGTCGCGGTGTTCGAAGACCTGTACGGCAACCGCTGGGACCTGATCGAGCACCGATGAAGCCCCTGGTCATCGCCCACCGCGGGGCCTGCGGCTACCGGCCCGAACACACCCTGGCCGCGTACGCGCTGGCGATCGAACAGGGCGCCGACTTCATCGAACCCGACCTGGTGCCCACGCGCGACGGCGTGCTGATCGCTCGGCACGAGAACGAGCTGTCCGACAGCACCGACGTCGCGGATCGCCCGGTGTTCGCCGACCGTCGTTGCGTGAAGCTGGTGGACGGCATCGAGCGCACCGGCTGGTTCAGCGAGGACTTCACGCTCGACGAGATCAAGACGCTGCGGGCGCGCGAGCGGCTGCCGCAGCTGCGTCCGGACAACGCCGCCTACGACGGTCGCTTCGAGGTGCCGACCTTCGCCGAAGTCCTCGCTCTGCTGCGGCAGGCGGAGGGCCGTGGCCGACGCGTCGGCGTCTACCCGGAAACCAAGCATCCGACCTACTTCCTGCGGGAGGGCCGGCACCTCGATGGCCAAGGTATCGGCCTGTCGCTGCCGCAGCGCGTGGTGGTAGAGCTGTGCGCCGCCGGCTTCACCGATGCGGATCGTGTCTTCCTGCAGTCCTTCGAGATCGAAAGCCTGCTCGAGCTGCGGCGGGTCTGGATGCCCGCGGCCGGGGTCGATCTCCCGCTGGTGCAGCTGGTCGGCAATCCGCGCCGCGGCCGGCCGCAGGACCTGGCCTGGCACCTGGGTCAGGGCCATGACCTGGAGGCGGTCTATGGCGGCCTCGGCGCGTGCTGGCCCGACGGCCTCGGGGAGCACACGCGTTACGCCCACCTGCTGCAGCCCGCGGCCCTGCACTGGCTGCGCGGGCAGGGCATCGCCGCCCTGGGCCCCAACTTCGAGTCGGTGCTGCCCGATGGACCGGATGCGGCCGCCTCATCGCTGTTGGCCGATGCCCGATCGGCGGGTCTGGTGGTGCATCCCTACACGCTGCGCGCCGAGCTGGGCGGCGAGGCCTACGGCCGTCGCCTGCTCGAACTCGGCGTCGACGGATTTTTCATCGACCAGCCCGACCTGGGGCTTCGCCTGCGCGATCGCTGAGTGCGATCACGGCGCGGCGGGACGGGCGCGCCAGGGCAGGGTGAGTGCGATGCCCAGCAGCACCGCCGCCGACCCGATCATCAGCTGCAGTCCTATGTTTTCGCCCAGCCACAGCAGGCCGGCGACCGCGGTGATCACCGGCACGCTGAGCTGGCAGCTGCCGGCCGCCTGGGGGGTCAGGCCGCGCAGCGCGGTGTACCAGACCGCATATCCGAGTCCCGAGGTCACGGCGCCGGACAGCAGGGCGGCGATTGCGCCGTTGGCGTCGATTCCGAACCACGGCCAGGCGAGCGCACTGCCGATCATCGCCAGCGGCACCGCGCGGACGAAGTTGCCGGCCGTCGCGCCGGTGGCGTCCACGACGTCGCGGCCGCGCAGCGTGTAGACGCCCCAGGCGGCGCCGGCCGCCAGCATCAGCGCCGCCGGCAGGGGCGCCGGGGCGCTCAGGCCAGGCATCAGCACCCAGGCCAGGCCCGTCATCGCGAGGCCCAGGCCGAGCCACTGCCAGCGTGACCAGCGCGCGCCGGCGCGCAGCCCCAGCAGCAGCATCGTCGCCTGCACGGCGCCGAACAGCAGCAGCGCGCCGGTGCCGGCGGACAGGCCGGTATAGGCCCAGGAAAAAGCCGCGGCGTAGACGAACAGCGCCCAGGCCGAAGGCCAGTCGCCGCCGATCCGCTGGTCGCGCGACCGCACGAGCAGCCATAACACCACGGCGCCCGCGACCAGCCGGAGCGTGGTGAAACTGGCCGGATCGGTCTGGCTGCGCTCCAGCGCCCAGCGGCACAGCAGGGAGTTGCCGGCGAAGGCGAGCAGGGCGAACGTGGTCAGGGCGACCGTGCGGGCGACGGAGGGCGGCATGCGCGGCATTATGGCCGCAGCCGCGGCCCCGCCCGCTATGATCGCGCCATGGCCATCCTGCTGCTCAACCTGCGCCACGTGCCCGACGACGAGGCCGACGAGGTCCGCGCCCTGCTCGACGCGCAGGGCATCGACTACTACGAGACCCGTCCCGGGCCGTTCGGCATATCGGCGGGCGGACTCTGGCTGGCCGATCCGCTGCAGGAGGAGCGCGCCCGCCTGCGCCTGCGCGAGTATCAGGACGAACGTGCCCGCCGCGCATACGAAGAGCGTGAAGCCCAGCGCCGTGAAGGCCGGCTGCGCGGAACCTGGGGGCTGCTGCGCGAGAACCCGCTGCAGGCCGTCGCCGCCGCGCTCGGCATCCTGTTCGTGCTGGCGCTGACGCTTCTGCCTTTCCTGTTCTTCGGGCGCTGAGCCTCAGGACGGCAGCGCGTCGAACTGCTCGTCGGGCAGGGCGATGAAGGCCCAGAACGGCGTGCCGCGCTCGCGCCAGTCCTCGCAGGCGCCCTCGAGCACGGCGATCAGGGTCGCGTAGTCCGCCGGGTCGGCATCGCGCAGTGCCTGCACGTTCTGCAGGCCCAGCACGTAACCCTCGGCTGGCAGCCAGGCCAGGTCCCCCAGGCAGTCGGCCAGCGCGTCCCAGTTGTGCCCGAACCACTCGGGGAATCCGAAGGCCGCCGCGAAGGCGCGCATCAGCGCCACCTTGTCGGCGCAGCCCGACAGGTCGAGCGGCACGCAGAGGAACCCGACATCCTGCGCGGCCTGCTGCAGCGGCCCGAGGTCGGAGGCGGTGAGGTAGAAGGTGCCGGCCTGTTCGGCCTCGACCAGCAGCGACGACAGCGGCTGCACGCTCATCGCGGCACCTCGAAGCGGCGGAAGCTGGCGTAGTGGTCGTCCGTGTACCAGTAGTCCTGCGGCGGGTCGCCGCCGGTGACGATGCGGCGCGGCCCGCGGTGGCCCAGGCCGGGCGTTCGAACGGTGTACTCGCGGTAGTGGCCGCGCGGCCGCGGCGGCAGCCGTCGTTCGCGGTTCTGGAACACGCTGCCGTCCTGCCGGTGCGGGAAGGGGCCGCCGCGCTCGATCAGCGCCAACGTGTCATGCGCTTCCGGCGGCAGGAAGGCGGGCAGGCGGCGGCCGGCCTCCGGGGCGCGGGCGTCCTCAGGCGCGGGCGGACTTCCGCTCGGCGCGGAAGCCGGCGGCGCGCTCGAGGCGTCCGGACCGATTGGCGCGAATTCGCCCTGTTGCCAGGTCCAGGCGAGCACCAGCAGCAGCCCCACCACCAGGATCGTCCGGAGATTTCGCATGGCGTCCGCAGGCGGGGGATTGCGCGGAGTCTAACAACCCCGCGCCGTCCCGCCAGCCCGCGCCGGCGGTGCGCTGACGGCGCTCGCGGCGGAACGTCCGGCGATCATCGCAGTCAACGCACCCAGAGTTCGACGCGTTCGTTGACGTAGCGGGCCCGGTCGTCGTCGCCGGCGGTCAGCGCCGCGCGGCTGCCGAAGCCGCGGCGCCGGCTGACCTGGACGCCGGCCTCGCCCAGCAGGTCGGCGACGAAGTCCACGCGGTCCTGGCTGAGGAACAGCGCCCGCGCCGGTCCGCCGGCATCGGGCGCGGCGAAGGCCATCAGCATCAGCTCGCGGCCCTGGTTCGCAGGCTCGCGCAGGAAGTCGATCACCCGCGCAAGGTCCTGGGTGCCGCGGCTGTCGAGCACGGTGTATTCCTTGCCGAAGCGCAGGTTGGTGCCCAGTCGTTGCGCACCCGCCAGCATCTGCGCGTAGTCCTCGGGAGCGTCGGTTGCCGGAATGGCGGGCAGCACACGCGGCGTCAGGGCGAGCATGCCCGTGCGCGCCACCACCGCCTGTCCGGCTGGCGAGATGGCGAAGTTGGCCAGGCTGCGCCCCAGCGCCGACATCAGCTGGCCGCCGTAAAGATGCAGACGCCGCGTCAGCGGATAGTCCTCGGTCATCACGTTGACGCGCGTCGGCGGCACCGCCAGCCCGCCAGCCGACACCGCGAGCGCCCGGACGCCGGCGGGTTCGAATCCGGCCGGCACGTAGCCGATCGCCCGCGGGTCGCGCGCCACGGCCTCGGCGACCTTGCGCGAGCTGGCCTGCACCGATGTGGTAGCGGCCTGGCGGCCGCCACCGAGCACGAGGGAGGACAGAAGTTCGTGGCCGCCGGTCCTAGCGCCCAGGCCGACCAGCGTGATCGCCCCGGCGCGGCCGCCCAGGGCCGACCAGTCGCGCACGCGCCCGCTGAACACCTGCCGCAGCTGGTCGCGGCTCAGGGCCTGGACCGGATTGTCCGGGTGCACGATCAGCGCCAGGCCATCCAGGCCCACGACGTATTCCTGGTCCGGCGAACGCAGCCGCCCGACCAGCCAGGCATCGTCCAGCTCCTTCGCGGTGGGTGCGCGCGCCGACATGCCGATCTCCGCCTCCCCGGCGATCAGGGCCTTGAAGGCCGCGGAGGAGCCCGGCGTCTCGATCTCAACGACCACGCGTTCGTCGTCGCGACGCGCGTGGATCTCGAAGCGGCCGCCGACGCGCTGCGTGCGCAGGTCGCCATAGCCGGCATCCTGCAGCCAGGCGCGCGCCAGCGCCGGCATCACCCGGTGGCCGAGCACGTTCGACCCGTGGATCCGGACGCGCTCCGGCTCGGTCTCCTGGGCCAGGGCGGCGAAGGGCAGGGTGGCAAGCAGCAGGGAGAACAGCGGCAGCAGAGAGCGCGTCATGGTGTCGGGATCCGTCCGGGACAAGGCGCGCAGCGTGGCGGCGGCTGCTTTCAGGCCGATGACAATCGCCCCTGTCGCCGCGGGGACCTGACGGCCGTCCCGCGGCTCCGGGGCGGCCGGCATTTGGGTCCGGCCCACGATCTGTGGACAATGCCCCGACTCCCGCAAGCCGAAGGACCTCCATGACCCTTGCCGCGACCCCGTCGGCCACGCCCGACCCGAACGCGCCGCTGCCGCGGCAGATCCCGTACATCATCGGCAACGAGGCCTGCGAGCGCTTCAGCTTCTACGGCATGCGCAACATCCTGGTGCCGTTCCTGATCAGTTCGGTGCTGCTGGCCTACCTGCCCGACCAGGCGTCCCGCGAGGGCGCGGCCAAGGACCTGTTCCACAGCTTCGTGATCGGCGTGTACTTCTTCCCGCTGCTGGGCGGCTGGCTGTCGGACCGCTACTTCGGCAAGTACAACACCGTGCTGTGGTTCTCGCTGATCTACTGCGCCGGCCACGCCTGCCTGGCGCTGTTCGAATCCAACGCCACCGGCTTCTATACCGGCCTGTTCCTGATCGCCCTGGGCTCGGGCGGCATCAAACCACTGGTGGTCACGTTCTGCGGCGACCAGTTCGACCAGAGCAACAAGCACAAGGCCAAGGTCGTCTTCGACGCCTTCTACTGGATCATCAACTTCGGCTCGTTCTTCGCCTCGCTGCTGATGCCGCTGGTGCTGCGCAGCTGGGGCCCGGCCTGGGCCTTCGGCATCCCGGGCATCCTGATGTTCATCGCCACGGTGATCTTCTGGGCCGGCCGCCGCCAGTACGTCAACGTGCCGCCCTCGCACGGCACCGACCCGGATTCCTTCCTGAAGGTGGTGCGCACCGCGCTGCTGGGCAACGGCTTCGGCATCGGCACCCTGATCGCCGGCGGCAGCCTGGTCGCCGCCGCGGCGATGCTGCTGCTGTGGGCGCTGAAGTTCGCCGGCGTGGCGCTGTGGCCGGAGCCCTGGGGTTTCGTGATCACCGCCTGCCTGGCGCTGGGCGTGGTCATCGCCGGCGTCGGCTTCGGCGCCTCGGCCCAGCTCGAGCGCGCGCGCGGCCACCACCCGGACACCGCCATCGACGGCGTGCGCGCCGTGCTGCGCATCCTGATCGTGTTCGCGCTGGTGACGCCGTTCTGGTCGCTGTTCGACCAGAAGGCCTCGACCTGGGTGATCCAGGGCAAGGCCATGGTGATCCCGCACGAGCTGTGGTGGTGGCCGAGCTGGCTGGTGAAGGACGCCACCCAGATGCAGGCGCTGAACCCGCTGATGGTGATGCTGCTGATCCCCTTCAACAACCTCGTGCTCTACCCGATGCTCACGCGCATGGGCTTCCGGGTCACGGCGCTCAAGCGCATGGGCTGGGGCATCGTGATCGCGGCGATGTCGTGGGTGATCGCCGGCCTGCTGCAGCTCCAGCTGGACGCGGGCGCCGAGGTGTCGCTGGCCTGGCAGACGCTGCCCTACCTGCTGCTGACCTTCGGCGAAGTGCTGGTGTCGGCGACCGCGCTGGAGTTCGCCTACAGCCAGGCGCCGATGGCGATGAAGGGCGTGATCATGGCCTTCTGGTACCTCACCAGCACCTTCGGCGGACTCTGGGTGCTGCTGACCAACGTCACCGTCCGCGACCCGGGCGTGATCGCCTGGATCACCGCGCAGGGCTGGACCGAGAACGCCTTCCTGATGTTCTTCTTCGCCGGTTTCGCCTTCCTGGCTGCGTTGGCGTTCGCGGCCTACGCCCGCACCTACCAGGTCGCCGACCACTACCGCCGGGCCTGATGGCCGGGCGGGCCGGGCCTCAGGCCTGGCCCGCCGGCGCCACCCGCACCTGGTCGCGGCCGCCGTGTTTGGCGGCGTACATCGCGGCGTCGGCGCGCTTGAGCAGCCGGGCCAGGTCGGTGTCGCCCGGCGCCAGCGTCGCGACGCCGATCGAAACGCGCAGGTGCACGGCCTCGCCATCGGCCAGCAGTCCGATGTGGTGCACCGAGGTGCGCAGCGCCTGCGCGACCTCCTCGGCCTCCGCCAGCCCGCGGCCCGGCAGCAGCACGGTGAATTCCTCGCCGCCGTGCCGGCCCAGCAGGTCGCCGGGGCGCAGCACCTGGCGCATCGCATCGGCAACCAGCCGCAGGGCCTGGTCGCCGACGTCGTGGCCATGGTTGTCGTTGATCTGCTTGAAGTGGTCCAGGTCCAGCACCAGCAGCGCGGCGCCCGCCAGGCGCGGCGATTCGAGCAGGGCCTCGGCACGCTGCAGGAAGGCGTTGCGGCTGAGCAGGCCGGTCAGGCTGTCGGTGCTGGCGATGCCTTCCAGGCGCTCGAGCAGGCGTTCGCTGCCCATCAGCACGAACCCGAGGCTGGCCACCGCCGGCGCCAGCATCGCGCCGCCCAGCATCAGGGTCTCGACCCAGGGCTGGTCGATCCAGGCGCGGGCGGCGCTGCCTTCGGGCATGAACAGCAGCACGCCGCGCGCCAGCATCACCGCGGCGCACATCAGGAAGGCGGCGGCGACGATGCCGGCATTGCCGCCGCTGCGCTCGCGGCCGCCGCGCAGCGCGATCACCGCCGTGCTGGCGGCGATGCCGGCGCAGAGCAGGGACAGCAGGCCGGTGCGCATCGGCAGGCCGGGCTGGGTGAACAGGGTGATCGCGCTGGCCACCGCCACCAGGCAGACCGGCGCCGCGAACCAGGGCGAATCCGGCATGCGGCCGCGGCTTGCGAGCAGGGCGCGCAGGTACTCGACGAATGAGGCGACGATCAGGGTCTTGCCGGGCACCGCCAGCGCGGGCTGGTCCTGCGCCCACTCCAGCAGCAGCCAGCCGGCCGGCGCGAGCACGATCGCGCGCGCCCAGATGCGCTGGGGGCGCGCCAGTTCGTCCGGCTGGCGGGCGGCCGCCGCATACAGCGCCGCCGACATCGCCGCGGAGGCGAGCAGGGCGATCAATGCGCTGGCGAAAGGATCCAGGTTCAAGGCGGGCCCCCCGACGCGCCATGACGACGGCGGCAAGGCTAGCACGTCCGCTCAGGGGGTCTGGGCAGCGGTATCCCGCCGGCGGCGGGCGGCGTCGAGGAAGGCCTGGAGCAGGGGCGCGCCGGGCATCAGGTCGGGGAAGCGACGGTCGTGGAATTCCGGATGCCACTGCACGCCGAGCACGAAACCCGGGCCGGTGGCGCGCAGGCATTCGGGCACGCCGTCCTCGGACCAGGCCTCCACCTGCAGGCCCTCGCCGAGCCGCTTCACGCCCTGGTGGTGGATCGAGTTGACGCGGTGCGTGCGGTCGCCGGCATAGAGCCGCGCCAGCCAGCCGTCCGCGGCCAGGGTGAGCTCGTGGCTGTGCTCGTCGTAGTGGCCGGAGACGTGCGCGGCCCGGGTCGCTCCGGCGGCGACGAGGTCCTGGTGCAGGCTGCCGCCGAAGGCCACGTTGATCAGCTGCATTCCCCGGCAGATGCCGAACACCGGCTTCCCGGCCTGCACGAAGCCACGCAGCAGGGCGAGTTCGAAGCGGTCCCGGACCGGGTCGGTCGCCTGCAGCAGCGCGTGCGGCGGTTCGCCGTAGGCCACCGGGTCGATGTCGGCGCCGCCCTGCAGCACCAGACCATCGAGCGCGGCGACGTAGTCGCCGATCGCGATGTCGTCCTCGTCGACCTCGCCCTCGGGATCCACCGTGGGGATCATCACCGCGATCGCGCCGGCCGCCATTACCCAGTGCGCGACCGATTGCTCCAGGTATTGCAGGGTCTTGCCCTGCAGGCCGAACGGCGCCGGCAGGTTGCGCATCAGGCGCGGCGAAAGCCCGACCAGGAGGGCGCGGTCGCGGTTCATGGCGAGGCCGGGCAGGCGGTGGTGTCGATCAGCCAGTCGAGCACCGCCGAGAGCGCCTGGGTCGGGCTGTCGCCGGCTTCGCAGCGTCGGTCGTAGATCGCCAGCTGGACCTCGGCGCTGGTGCCTTCGGCCAGCAGGGCGTCGAGCCCGGCGAGGCTGTCTTCGCAGTCCAGCGCCGCCGCGTCCTCGGCGCAGAGGCCGCGCAGCCGTGCCAGGGCCTCGGGCGCGGTTTCGATGGCGTCGCGCCCTTCGTCCATGAATCGGGCCTGCAGGCCGAAGCGCTTGGCGCGCCAGCGGTTCTCGTCGATCACGCGGCGGGTTATCGCGCTGCGCTCCCCGCCGTGCCCGGGCTGGCGCACCAGGAACCGCAACAGGCAGCGGAACAGCGCCGCGATCGCCAGGGTGTCGCGCAGGCGCGTGCAGGCGTCGGCGATGCGCAGTTCGAGCGTCGGGTAGTCCAGCGCCGGCCGGATGCCCCACCACAGCGAGCCGGCGTCCTTGATCGCACCGTGCCTGGCCAGCAGGGCGGCGAAGGCGTCGTACTGGACCTGGTCGTCGAAAAAATCGGGGATGCCGGTACGCGGCCACTCGTCGTACAGCGCCTGCCGGTAGCTCAGCAGGCCGGTGCGGCGCCGGCTCCAGAACGGCGAGGAGGTCGACAGCGCGAGGAACAGCGGCAGCCAGGGCATCGCACGGTTCATCAGCCGGACCCGGTCGACGCCGGGCGGTACCGCGACGTGCACGTGCAGGCCGCAGACCAGGTTGCGCTGGGCGATCATCTGGAAATCGTCGACCAGGCGGCGGTAGTGGCGGCGCGAGGTCCGGTGCTGCCGGCGCCAGGCGGCCTGCGGATGGGTGCCGGCGCTCAGCAGGCGCAGGTCGAAGTCGCCGACGATGCGGCCGAGCTCGCCGCGCAGGTTCTCCATCGTCGCGCGCGCCTCGGCCGCGGAATGGAACACGGGCGAGGAAATCTCCAGCTGCGACTGCAGCAGTTCGGGGCCGATGACCTGCCCGAGGTCCTGCCGGGCACGCGCGACCAGTCCCGCCGGCATGCGCGGAAGCAGCCGGCGCGAATCGGCCTGCACCAGGAAGAACTCCTCCTCGATGCCGAAGGTGTAGGCGGACTGTCCTGGCGGTGTCGGCATCGGCCTCTCCTGGTCACGTCCCGACGACCGTAAACGCGCCCGACTGTCTCGGGCATGAAGCCCGCCCTCAGCGCGCCGGAACGGGCGGCGCGACCGGAACCGGGGCGTCTGCGGCCCCGATGCGCCGGGGTGCGCGGCCGAGGAGCTGGGCCAGGCGGTTCTCGCGCGGGCAGTTGTCCCGGCGCAGCAGCTCCCAGTGGCCGAAGGAAAACGGCGTCACGTGCAGCAGGTCGCAGGCGTGGCTGCCCAGGCGCGCCAGCCAGCCCGGAATCGGCAAGTACCAGGCTGGGCGCGGGCTGTGCAGCCGGCGCAGTTGGGCGAGGTAGTCGCGCAGGGGCAGGGCCTGGTCGCCGCCCAGCTCGAATTCCTCCGGGCGGCCGTCGACGGTGAGCCGCGGCCGCTGGGCCAGGGTGGCCAGCGCCTCGCCGAGGTCGCGCACGTCCAGCGCGGCGATGCGGCCGGTGGCGTCGGCCGGCAGCGCGTGCACCGGCCAGCGCGCCACGCGCCGCAGCCACATCGCGCCATAGCCGCCGGTCTGCGCGTCCAGCAGCGAGGGACGCACGATGCAGGCGTTGGCGCCGCTTCGCCGCAGCGCTGCCTCACCGGCGGTTTTCGAGCGCAGGAAGCGGCTGCGCGCGGGCGCCTCCAGGCCCAGGGCCGACACATGCACCAGGCGCAGGCCGCGACGGCGGCAGGCTTCGGCCAGGGCGGCGGGGGCGAGGTGGTGGACCCGGTCGTAGGTCTCGTGGCCGCGCTGGCGCAGGATGCCGACGCAGTTCAGGACCACGTCGATGCCGTCGAGCACCTCCACCCAGTCGTCGGCGTGCAGCAGGGATTCGAAGTGGACGCGCCGTCGCGGGCAGGTCCGGGCCTCGGCCGGCAATCGGCACTGGGCGCGGGCCGGGAAGCGGCTGCCGATCTCGGTGACCAGGCCGCGGGCGAGCAGGGCGGCCACCGCGTGCCGGCCAATGAAACCGGCGCCGCCCAGCACGAGCACCCGGAGCGGCTTGCCCGCGCCCCCCGGATCCGGCGGAAGCGCGGGGAGGGGGAGCATGGTGCCGTCCATCAGGATTCCCCGTATTGACAGTTATTTCTGTCTTGACAGAAATGTATGTCGGAACTAGCCTTTTGGCAAGCCGGAAAACGCCGGCACCGGGAGCCCGGAATGAGCGTCGAAGCCGCCCCCTATGCCGTCGACCCCCTCAGCCCCTTGAGCCGCCGCTTCGTCCTTCATTGGGGCGAGATGGGTTCGCGCTGGGGCGTGAACCGCACCGTGGCCCAGGTGCATGCGCTGCTGTTCCTGGCTGGCCGGCCGATGGACGCCGAGGAGATCGCCGGCACCCTGCGGGTGGCGCGCTCGAACGTCAGCAACAGCCTGCGCGAACTGATCAATCTGAAGCTGGTGCGCATCTCGCACCAGGTCGGCGAGCGGCGCGACCGGTTCGAGACCTCCAGGGACGTCTGGGAGCTCTTCCGCACCGTGGTGCGCGAGCGTAAATCACGCGAGTTCGACCCCACCGTGGCCATGCTGCGCGAACTCAGCGCCGATCCCGGTTACGGCGCCGAAGACCCGGGCGCCCGCCAGCGCATCCAGGAAACCCTGGCGCTGATGACCGCCCTTTCGTCCTGGGGGGAAGAGATGCTGCGGCTGGAACCCGCCACCCTGATGAAAGTGATGAAGCTCGGCAGCCGCATCCAGAAGCTGCTGCGCGACGGAGACAAGGCATGAGCGCCGCCTGGCCCCTGGTCATCTACTACGACGCGTCCTGCCCACTGTGCCGCGAGGAAATGCACGCGCTCTGCGCCCACGACACCGGGGCGAAGCTGCATCTGGTCGACGCCTCCGCCACGGGGTTCAGCGATGAGCACACGCGCGCCGCCGGCATCCCGTCGACCGAGCTGATGCGGCTGATCCACGCCCGGGATCCCCAGGGCCGCTGGTTCCGCGGCGTCGAGGTGTTCGAACTGGCCTATGGCGCGGTCGGCCTGTCCGGCATCGCGGCGGTCTGGGGCCAGCCGCGGCTGCGCCCGGTCTGGGACCGGCTGTATCCCTGGGTCGCGCGCTTCCGGCAGCCGCTGTCGCGGCTGCGGCTCAACCGGTTTTATGGCTGGCTGGTGCGCCGCGCCGCCGCCCGCGCCCAGCGCCGGTCCGGTGCCTGCGCGGCCGGGGCGTGCGCGCTGCCCGGGGCGGCGCCTCCGGTCGGGAGCCCGCCCGACTGAAACGCCCGCTTGTTACCCTGTCGTCCTCGCCCGCCACCGATACCGACTGCATGCCTTTCCCGAACACCGGCCGCCGGACCGCCTGAGATGCTGTTCCGACTGCCCCGCGGCCTGCGCGCCGCCCTGGCCGCCGTGCTGGTGCTGGCCAGCACCCTGCTGCACGTGCCCGTGCTGCTGACCGTGGCCCTGCTGAAGGCCGCGCTGCCGGTCGCGGCGCTTCGCCGGCACTTCGACCGCGGGCTGATGCGGATCGCCGAAAGCTGGATCGGCATCAACAGCCGCCTGATCGATGTCTTCACCCGCACCCGTTTCATCGTCGAAGGCGTCGACGCGCTGCAGTACGGTGGCCACTACCTGGTGCTGGCCAACCACCGAAGCTGGGTCGACATCCCGGTGCTGCAGAAGGTGTTCAACCGCCGCATCCCGCTGCTGCGCTTCTTCCTCAAGAGCCAGCTGTTCTGGGTGCCGCTGCTGGGCCTGGCCTGGTGGGCGCTGGACTTCCCGTTCATGAAGCGCTATTCGCGCCAGCAGCTGGCGAAACGTCCCGAGCTGGCTGGCCGCGATGTCGCCGCGACCCGGCGCGCCTGCGAGAAGTTCCGGCACATCCCCGTCTCGGTGATGAACTTCGTCGAGGGCACGCGCTACACCGCGGAAAAACACGCGCGCCAGGCTTCCCCGTTCCGGCACCTGCTCAAGCCAAAGGCCGGCGGCGTCGCTTTCGTGGTCGGGGCGATGGGCGAGGCGATCGGTTCGGTGCTCGACGTGACCCTGCATTACGACACCGGCACGCCGACCCTGGCCGATCTGTTCGCCGACCGCATCCGCGTGGTCCGCGTGCACGTGCGCGAACGCGCCATCCCGGAGGGTTTCGCCGGCGGCGACTACGAGAACGACCGCGCCTGCCGCGTGCGTTTCCAGGCCTGGATCAACCAGATGTGGCTGGACAAGGACGCGCTGCTGGACGACTGGAACCGGCCGCCGGCCTGAACCGTCCGCTCCCCGCTGAAGGAGAGCAGTGCCCGATCGCGTCCGCTGGCGCCAGTCCCCGCGCCAGGCTCAGAGCCGGGCCGCGGCGAAGGTGTCGCACTGCCGGTAGTCGCCGCTTTCGAAGCCGATCCGGAACCAGCGCACGCGCTGCTGCGCGCTGCCGTGGGTGAAGGAGTCCGGTACCACCTGGCCCTGGCCCTGGCGCTGCAGGGTGTCGTCGCCGATGGCGGTGGCGGTGTTCATGGCTTCCTCCAGGTCGCCGGGTTCGAGCCAGGCGTGGCGCTTCTGCGCGTGGTGCGCCCACAGGCCGGCATAACAGTCGGCCTGCAGCTCCTGGCGAACCAGCGGACCCTCGGCGCCCTCGACGTTTCCGCCGCGCTGGCGGACCTCGTTGACCTTCGCCGACACGCCGGTGAGCGTCTGGATGTGGTGGCCGACCTCGTGCGCGATGACGTAGGCCTCGGCGAAGTCGCCGCCGCCGCCCAGGCGGTCGCGCATCTGCTGGAAGAAGCTCAGGTCGATGTAGACCTTGCGGTCGCCCGGGCAATAGAAGGGCCCGACCGCCGCGGTCGCGCCGCCGCAGGCCGACTGCACGCTGCCGCTGAACAGCACCAGCTGGGCCGGCGGATATTGCTGCCCGCTGGCCTGGAAGATGCCGCTCCAGACATCCTCGGTTTCACCCAGGATGCTGGCGACGAACTGCGAGGCCTCGTCATCGGCGGGCGGTGCCGCCGGCGCGCCGCCCGGCTGGCTCGGCCCGGCCGGCGCCTGCTGCTGCACCTGGGCGATCAGGCCCAGCATCTCCAGCGGGTTCTTGCCCAGCAGCATGCCGATCACCACGACCACGGCCACGCCGCCCAACCCCAGCTTGATGCCGCCGCCGCCGGGGCCGGACATGCCGCGCCGGTCTTCCACATTGCTGCTGCGTCGTGCGCTGCGCCATTTCATGGGACTGCTCCGGGCCGGGGGACTGGGCCGGATTGTTGCCCGAAACCGGCCCCGGCCGCGAACCCGGGGGCAGGCACCGATGCGCCAGCCCGTGGCCGGCGGGCGACGAGGGGTTTGTCCGCAGGCCGCGCGCCCGGGTACAGTCGGCCGTCCTGTCCACCCGGTCCCGACCCGAATGAACTCCACGCCCGCCGTTGCGCCCGTGCCGCAGCTGACCTTCCGCGCCATCCTGCTCTCGGTGATCCTCGCCGTGATCCTGGCAGCGGCGAACACCTACCTCGGCCTGTTCGCCGGCCTGACCATCGCCACCGCGATCCCGGCGGCCGTGGTGTCCATGGGCGTGCTGCGCCTGCTGGGCGGCGGCTCGATCCTGGAGAACAACATCGTGCAGACCGGCGCCTCGGCCGGCAGCTCGATCGCCGCGGGCGTGATCTTCACCATCCCGGCCCTGATCATCCTGGGCCACTGGCAGACCTTCGAATATTCCTGGGTGCTGGCGATCGCCGGCCTCGGCGGCCTGCTGGGCGTGCTGTTCTCGGTGCCGCTGCGGCGTTCGATGATCGTCGAGGAGCCGCTGCCCTTCCCGGAAGGCAAGGCCGCGGCCGAAGTGCTCAAGGCCGGCGAAAACCCGGGTCCGGGCCTGAAGATCCTCGGCCTGGCCGCGGGCCTGGGCGCACTGGTGAAGCTGGGCGCCCAGAGCGGCCTGCGCCTGATCCCGGACACCGCCGCGGGTTCGACCTTCTTCGGCAAGTACCTCGGCTACATGGGCACCAACCTGTCGCCGGCCCTGCTGGGCGTGGGCTACATCGTCGGCCTGAACGTCGGCATCGTGGTGCTGTCGGGCTCGATCATCTCCTGGCATTTCGCGATCCCGATCTACCATGCCTTCTTCCTGGCCTCCGACCCGGTGCTGTCGGGGTCGCTGGCCGATGCCGGCGCCGAAGACGCGGCCTGGGCGATCTGGTCGACCCAGATCCGCTACCTGGGCGTGGGCGCGATGCTGATCGGCGGCATGTGGACCCTGTTCACCCTGCGCAATTCGCTGCTCTCGGGCATCAAGAGCGGCATCGCCGCGGCCCGCCAGGCCAAGGGCACCGTGGTCGCCGAGACCGAGCGCGACCTGCCGATGAAGTGGATGCTGTTCTCGCTGGTGCTGTTCGTGATCCCGCTGCTGATGCTCTACCAGGCGGTGGTGCAGCAGTGGAGCGTGTCGATCCCGATGACCATCATCATGATCGTCGCCGGCTTCGTGTTCGTGTCGGTGTCCGGTTACCTGGCCGGCCTGGTCGGTTCCTCGAACAACCCGGTGTCGGGCATCACCATCGCCACCATCCTGTTCGCCTCGGTGGTGCTGTGGTTCCTGCTGGGCGGCGACTCCAAGATCGGCGCGGTGGCGGCGATCATGATCGGCGCGGTGGTCTGCTGCGCGGCCGCGGTCGGCGGCGACAACCTGCAGGACCTCAAGGCCGGCTACCTGGTCGGCGCGACGCCCTGGAAGCAGCAGCTGATGCTGGGCATCGGCGCCTTCTCCTGCGCGCTGATCATGGCCCCGGTGCTGAACCTGCTGGCCGAAGCCTATGGCATCGGCGCGCCGACGCCGGACAAGCCCAATTCGCTGGCGGCGCCGCAGGCCACCCTGATGGCCTCGGTGGCGCGCGGCATGTTCGGCGGCGACCTGCCCTGGGGCATGATCGCGGTCGGCGCCGGCATCGGCGCGCTGATCATCGTGGTCGATGAAGTCCTGAAGGCCCGCAAGGCCCGCTTCCGCGTGCCGGTGCTGGCCGCGGCGATCGGCATCTATCTGCCGCTGGAACTGATGGTGCCGATCTTCATCGGCGGCCTGATCTCCTACGCGGTCGAGCGCTGGCACAAGATCGACCCGACCGACGACGACGCGCGCGACCGCGTGCACCGTCCGGGCACCCTGTTCGCGGCCGGCCTGATCACCGGCGAGGCGCTGATGGGCATCCTGATCGCGATCCCGATCGTGGCCACCGGCAAGCCCGACGCCATCGCCATGCCGGCCAACCTCAACGTCGGCGAGATCGGCGGCCTGGTGGTGCTGGCCATCGTCGGCTGGTGGCTCTACCGCGTGTCGACCCGGCCGGCCGCCAAGGCCGGCTGACCCGCGGAACTCAGGGGCGGTCCTTCGGGGCCGCCTCTGCGTTCAGGGCCTCGAGGATGCCCTGGCTGGCGCGGCCGTCGGCCGTGCGGCCCAGGCGCTTCTGCTCCGCCGCGATCGCCTCGCGCGACTTCGCGCCGATCATGCCGTCGACTTCGCCGATGTCGTGGCCGCGATCGAGCAGCCGCTGCTGGAGTTCGCGGCGCTGGGCGCGCGAGAGGCCCGGGTCGTCGGTGGGCCAGGCGGCCACCAGGCCCTTGCCGCCGCGCAGCCGGTCCGACAGCAGGGCGATCGCCAGCGCGTAACTCTCGGCGGCGTTGTAGGAAAAGATCGCGTCGTAGTTGCGGAACACCAGGAAGGCCGGGCCATTCCTGCCCGCCGGCAGCAGCAGGGCGGTCGGTGCGTCCGAGGACTCCAGTGCGCCGCCATCGGCGCGCGTGATGCCGGCCGCAAGCCAGGACGACAGCGGCCGCCGCGCCTGCCGGCCGCTCATCGTGGCCGGGTAATCCTTCGGCAGCGTCACTTCGTAACCCCAGGGCTGGCCGGGTTGCCAGCCGCTGCGCTTGAGGTAGTTCGCGGTCGAGGCCAGCGCATCGGGAATGCTGCCGACCAGGTCGCGGCGGCCGTCGCCGTCGCCGTCCACGGCGATGCGGGCATAGGTCGAGGGCATGAACTGGGTATGGCCGAAGGCGCCGGCCCAGGAGCCGACCAGGCCCTCGGCGCGCAGGTCGCCCGACTGCAGCAGCCGGATGGCCGCGAACAGCTCGCCGCGGAAGAAGGCCTGGCGGCGCCCCGCGCAGGACAGGGTGGCCAGCGACTGCAGCAGCGGCTTCTTGCCGAAGGTGCGACCGTAGTTGCTCTCCACGCCCCAGACCGCGACCACCGTGGCGGCATCCACGCCGTAGGCCTGTTCGACCTTGGCCAGCGTCGCCGCATGTTCGGCCAGGCGCGCCTTGCCGTCCTCGACGCGCTCCTCGTCGACCAGGCCGGCCAGGTAGTCCCAGATGGGCGTGCGGAACTCCGGCTGGTAGTCCAGCGATTCCAGCACGGCCGGATCGCTCGCCAGGCCGCGCGTATGGCGGTCGTAGACCGGGCCGTGGATGCCGTGCGCGCGGGCCTGCGAACGCAGGCCCGCGAGGCAGGCGTCGAGGTCGGCGGCGAGGGCGGACGGGGCCGCGGGCAGCGCGGCGGCGAGCAGCAGGGAAGCGGGCAGGGTGCGCATGCCGGGCACTGTGCCAGCCGCTGCCTGAATCGTCACCGGCGGGCGTGGCGCCCACGTTATGCTTCGGCCTCCCCCGTTCCGGACCCCACGTCGCGATGATCACCGTCCACCACCTCAACAATTCGCGCTCGCAGCGCGTGCTCTGGCTGCTCGAGGAGCTGGGCCTGCCCTACCAGGTGAAACGCTACGAACGCGACGTCAAGACGATGCTGGCGCCGCCGGAGCTGCGTGCGGTGCATCCGCTGGGAAAGTCGCCGGTGATCGACGACGGCGGCCTGGTGCTGGCCGAATCCGGCGCCATCGTCGAATACCTGGCGGAAAAATACGGCGAGGGCCGGCTGCTGCCGGCCGCCGGCACGCCCGAACGCCTGCGCCACCGCTACTGGATGCACTACGCCGAGGGCTCGGCGATGCCGCCGCTGCTGCTGAGCCTGATCTTCTCGAAAGTGCGCAGCGCGCCGGCGCCGTTTTTCGTCAAGCCCATCGCCCGCGCCATCGCCGACAAGGTGATGGCCAACTTCGTCTCGCCGCAGATCCGACTGCACCTGGATTTCATGGAGGCCGAGCTGGGCGAGTCGACCTGGTTCACCGGTGAACAATTCGGCGCCGCCGACATCCAGATGAGCTTCCCGATCGAAGCGGCCGCCGCGCGTGGCGGCCTGGACGCCAGCCGGCCGCGGCTGATGGCCTTCCTCGAGCGCATCCACGGCCG